>ONXE01000058.1 GCA_900321775.1 uncultured Bacteroidales bacterium | reverse complement strand
TAGCTTCGGGCAGTAAGGCGCTCGTCCGCATTATCCTGACGAAGGAGAATCCGGTATTCAGCACGGGACGTAAACATACGATAAGGTTCGTCCACACCTTTGTTGACAAGATCGTCGATGAGGACACCTATATATGCTTCATCACGAGAAAGAGTAAATTCTTCTCCACCATGAACAGCAATGTGCGCATTAATTCCTGCCACTATACCTTGCCCCGCAGCCTCTTCATAGCCTGTAGTACCATTGATTTGTCCAGCGAAGAAGAGATGGTCGAAAATCTTCGTTTCCAACGTATGTTTTAGCTGAGTTGGGAGGAAGAAATCATACTCTATAGCATAGCCCGGACGGTAAAGAATTACGTTTTCGAGACCGGAAACAGACCGCAAAGCAGCGAACTGAACATCCATCGGAAGCGAACTGGAGAATCCGTTGACGTAGTATTCATTGCTATCCACACCCTCTGGCTCGAGGAAAAGCTGATGTGCGTCCTTGTCTGCAAATGTGACTATCTTGGTCTCTATACTCGGACAATAGCGAGGTCCGATACTTGAAATTTGTCCGTTGAAAAGGGGTGATTCCGGCAAACCTTGACGCAAAATATCATGGGTACGGGGATTGGTGTAAGTGATCC
Source organism: uncultured Bacteroidales bacterium (assembly GCA_900321775.1). Taxonomy (GTDB): domain Bacteria; phylum Bacteroidota; class Bacteroidia; order Bacteroidales; family Paludibacteraceae; genus Colicola. Next base: position 9,716 of record ONXE01000058.1, on the reverse strand, counting down.
AGCAACTCATCTGCTTGAGACCACGGTGAACCGTATCGAGATAACTGAACTTGTGAAAATCATCCTCTCCCACTTGCTCCGTGAGTTTGGAGAAGTCAATGCTGCGCTTGTCGATGCGCGCAGGAGTTCCGGTCTTCATTCTTGCAGTTTGAAAACCAAGGGAGGCAAGTTGTTCGGTCAATCCATAACTGGCAGGTTCAGCAATTCGTCCTCCATTAAGTTTGACAGGCCCAAAGTGCATCAATCCGTTGAGGAAAGTACCATTGGTAAGCACTACAGCTCCAGCATAGAAATCAGCGCCGAGAAGCGTGTGCACTCCTACGACACGTTTGCCATTGATTATCAATGATATAACAGCATCTTGCCATATATTGAGATTAGGCGTAGAGGTAAGTACATGCACCCACTCCTCAATGAAACGTTTACGGTCAGACTGACTTCTGGGGCTCCACATGGCAGGTCCTTTACTGCGGTTAAGCATGCGGAACTGGATAGCACTACGGTCTGTGACAATGCCCATTAGTCCTCCGAGGGCATCAATCTCGCGAACTATTTGTCCTTTGGCTATACCACCTACGGCAGGGTTACAACTCATCTGCCCGATGGTATTCATGTTCATCGTGATGAGAAGAGTGCGACTACCGAGGTTTGCCGCAGCGGCAGCAGCCTCGTTTCCTGCGTGGCCCGCACCCACAACTATTACATCGTATGTTTGTGTCATTTTTTTCGTTTCCATCGGCTTTTTGACCACTTGTTTTCGGGTTTGTAGCTACCCGGCCCGATGTAACGCGGGCGTGGAGAAAAGGCGTTTTCGATATGGTCTATATTCTGTTCTGTCGGATTGAGCACGATAGCAATGATGTCGAAGCGGAATGGATTGTCGAGCCTATGGTACTTGATGTACGCATTGGCAGCAGCTGTCATACGGCGCTTACGGAGCTCGTCCACGGCATCTTCGGGGTTTCCCCAAGCGAGAGAGGCCCGCGTCTTGACTTCAACAAAAACCAACTCGTCGTCCTGTTTGGCCACAATGTCCGTTTCGAGGTCGCCGAGTTTCCAGTTACGATCCAGAATCTGCAAACCTTTCTCTTTAAGAAAAGCCACAGCCAAATCTTCGCCCTGACGTCCAAGAATATTATGTAGTGCCATACCGCATGTTGATTTCAATTCGAACTGCAAAGGTAGTTATTTTTTGTGAAATAACCAAATTTCTATGGTATTTTTTACAAAAAACGATGTTTTTTGGGAAAAAGTGTGTAATTTTCTTGTGTTTTTGAAAAAAAAGCAGTAACTTTGTCCCCAAAAAAGAAGAAATATGTATACTTTTCTTGTAGCGCTCCTGTTGGTCTTCGGCGTAGCCCTGGTGGTGGCTGAGATCTTTTTGATTCCCGGAATGGGATTCGCAGGTATTTTCGGTTTTCTTAGTTTGGCTGCATCGGTGACGATGGCATATGTGTACATATCGCCATTGGCGGGACATATCACATTGTGTGCGGCTATCGTAATTGCGGCAATATGTATTGTGGTTTTTCTGCGGGGCAAGACGCTGGAGAAGATGGCGTTGAAGACCGACATTGCCGGAAAGGTAGATCTGTTGTCGGGACTGGATGTAAAAGTGGGAGACGTAGTGAAGACCTGTTCGAGACTTGCTCCGATGGGCAAAGTGCGTATCGGTTCGACAGAAGTGGAGGCCAAGAGCATGGGTGAGTTCATAGACCCTGAAAAGCCCGTTTCCATCGAGAAAATTGAGGGTAATATCGTGCTGGTAAAACCCGCAGAATAGACATTGCTTACTACTTGAATTGACATTAATATCACTTTATAAACAAGTTTTACTATGGAGATTTTTGAGATTATCCTGATTGGCATACTTGCCATACTGTTTTTGCTGTTCTTTTACTACGTGCCTTTCCTGTTGTGGATCTCGGCGCAAGTAAGTGGTGTAAGAATCTCTTTGATTCAGTTGTTCCTAATGCGTATCAGGAAAGTACCTCCTCACAAGATTGTGGATTGTATGATTGAAGCGCACAAGGCGGGCATAGAAGACGTTCGCCGTGACGGATTGGAGGCGCATTATTTAGCCGGAGGAAATATTGTGAATGTAGTTCACGCGTTGGTTTCGGCTAACAAAGCTAACATCGACTTGAGTTTTCAGATGGCTACAGCCATAGACTTGGCGGGTCGTGACGTGTTTGAGGCTGTGCAGATGTCGGTTAATCCGCGCGTGATAGACACTCCGCCGGTGACCGCAGTGGCCAAGGATGGTATTCAGTTGATAGCCAAGGCTCGTGTGACCGTAAGAGCCAATATTGCACACCTGGTTGGTGGTGCGGGCGAGGACACTATTCTGGCTCGTGTAGGTGAAGGAATTGTGTCGTCTATCGGTTCTGCCGAAACACACAAGGCTGTGCTCGAAAACCCCGATTCCATCAGTAAATTAGTGTTGAAAAAAGGTCTGGATGCAGGTACTGCGTTTGAGATTCTGTCCATTGATATTGCGGACATAGACGTAGGAAAAAACATCGGTGCACAATTGCAGATGGATCAGGCTGAGGCGGACAAGAACATTGCTCAGGCCAAGGCAGAAGAGCGCAGGGCGATGGCAGTGGCGCTGGAGCAGGAGATGAAAGCCAAGGAACAAGAGGCCCGCGCATCGGTAGTACAGGCCGAGGCAGAGGTTCCGAAGGCAATGGCGGAGGCATTCCGCAGTGGAAATTTGGGTATTATGGACTACTATAAAATGCAGAATATACAGGCTGACACGTCGATGCGCGACGCTATTGCCAAGCCTAAGACAAGCGTGGGACAGAAGAAATGAGGGTTGCGTTGCTTCAGTATCCGGTAGTATGGGCGGAGGTTCAGGAGAATCTCCGCCTTACCGGTATTAGATTGAAAGAGATAGCGGGGAAGGCTGACGTGGCGGTTTTGCCGGAGATGTTTACTACGGGTTTTTGCCCGAATATCCCCAATATGGCGGATACGATGGACGGCGAGACTCTTCGGACGATAAGGGATTGGGCCAAGGAGTACGATTTGGCCGTGGTGGGTTCGTTTATGTGTCGTGACGAAGGGAAACTGTATAACCGCGGTTTTTTTGTGCAGCCGGACGGGACGATGGATTTCGTGGACAAACGACATTTGTACCCGAGCCGAGGAGAGTCGGAGCTGTTTACCGCAGGTCAGGAGAGAAAAGTGGTGGCGTTTCGTGGGGCGAAGTTTTGCCTGCAGATTTGCTACGATTTGAGGTTTCCTGTATGGAGCAGGAACGCGACAGGGTTTGACTACGACATCTTGATATATTGTGCTGCGTGGCCTGATGTGAAGTTAGAGGCCTGGGACGTGATGTTAGGTTCGAGATGCATTGAGAATCAGTGCTATCTGGTAGCTGTGAACTGTATTGGAGACGACAATATGGGCTTGCATTATAAGGGTCATTCCGTGGCGTACAACACGAGGCTGGACAAGTTGGTGTGGTTTGAGGACGACGAGGCGGGTACGAAGATTGCGGACTTTGACATCGAGCGTTTGGCCCATTACCGTCAAGTGTTGCCGTTGTGGAAAGACATTGATCGGTTCCAAGTGGAAGTCTAAGGTCTAAGGCTGAAGGTCAAAGGCCAAAAGACTCACGAGAGTACGGAGGTGGTACGCGCAGGTCCCGATGATGGGGTCTTGAAGGCCGAGAAATGCTGGGGAGAATGTCGTTTTTCAGTTAAAAATGGCCTAATTACGTATTATACGTAGTATAATACGGTTTTTGTTCTGAGTTATTCTGTTGAAGGTGGAGCGGCGAGAGGGAGGGCTTGAGATATGTTGCCTCTAAAGATGCGAAATAAAACTATTTCTTCCGAACCTGACCAGTAGGGAGGATATTGGGTCTGAACCATCTTCCCCATCTGCCGATCGTCCGTATAAACCTCATATACTTCTGTGGTTAACAGTTTTTTAGGATCCAACCAAAACAATTCACGACGGAAATCGTTGCGTGTACCGAAGTAATCGTAATACATAGAGTCCGGATTGTTGAGACACTCTTTGCCCATAGGTCCATCTAAATAGTCATAAGTCATCCAATCCTCATAGAATAAAAGGATTCGTTCTTTCTTGGTATATGAGCCAAACCACAGGTCCGGGTTTTTGTTATGACTCTCTAATATATTGATCCAGGACTTGTATGTCTGATAGGCTTGACTCGAGGAAGAAAACCGTTGCGTTCCTGAAATGTTGTAGGGAGTGGATTCGTTGTCTCCATAATAATACACATCAATCCTTTCATATGGGTCGTTTTTGATGGCTTCTCGGAAAGCAGAGTCTGGAAGATCCACCATTTTGCCGGCCTGAAATATAGCACAGCCTGTTCCCGGATGTTTGTGGGAAATATTATCGAATTCGTTTGCGCGAATCCTTTCTTTTGAAGGTATTCGTCGGCCTCAGAAGGGGATTTTTCGTATAGCGCCATCACGATTTCGGGCACCGTGCTGTTACCATCATTTACATCGGGGTCACAAGAAGTGAAAGCAATGCCAGTGAGCACCGCTAAGAAGAGCAATATGCAATGATACGATTTCATAGATGCATGTTTTTGAGATTAGTATTAAAAACGGAGTGCAAGGCCTAAGCCGTTTTGGGAAGTCTGGAAAGAAAGTTCGAGAGTGCTTTGCTGGCGTTCGCAGCGTTCGTTGTAGCGGTGGTTGGTGCTAAACTTATAGATGCCACCGTACACAAGACAAGGGATACTTCCGACATATAAAAGTGCAGAAGAACCCATTATGATAAGTCCTGTACTGAGCAAAACTTGACTAGTTACACCGAACATTGCGGCAAAAATAGTTTCGAACAAACCTCCGACCAAGAAAACGCCGCTGCATAAGAACCCAGCAACACTGACACCATACATGGTCCAGCCAGTGGCCCATAAAGCGTTGCCGGTGCGGTAGCGGTTGTAGAGGTCGGGAGCGTTGACGCGGAGGAAGTCGCGGTATTCTTTTCGGGTGAGCGGATCATCGCCCAGGTAATATGTTCCGCGGATTCTGTCGAGTTTGACGCAATCGGAAGTTGTCGGAACAAGTTCTTGAGAAGAGAGTTCCTCGGGAATAGTAGCAGGAATTTCCTCTGGTACAGAGACAGAATCAACAATAGAGATAAGCGTGTCATGAGTCTCTGACTGTTGAGACACCTCGACAACATGATCTTGTGCAGAGAGGAGTGTTGAACACAAGATAGCCAAACAATAAGTATATATCACTCTCTTCATAGGCTTATGTTTTATTAGTTGATAATCAGTATACAGCTATGTCCAGTATCTCTGCTCGTAAGTTTCTGGATGTCGTTCCAAGTTTTTTGGCCACGATTCGCTTGATAGAGCGAATGCTTTTGTTGCTATAGCAAAGAATATCAGCCATTTCTTTATCGCGAAGATTACCAATAAGAACAAGGATGCATAAACGAATCTCTCTTTCGTTAAGGGAGCCCAATACTTTCAGTTTCTCAGCCAAACCGTACATCCGACGATTAATGATATCACACAACGCATCATAATTATTCCAACTCAATTCTTCCTTTAGGTTCTGGCTGTTGTTCAACGAGTTGCAATAGGATTGAATTTCGTTCAAGGCAATCTCCTTTCGTTGAGCATTTTGTTTATGAAGGTTGGAAAGAACGATGTTTTCTTTCTGCGCCCTTTCCAGTTGTTGTTTTATGACTTGATGCTGCCGTTTTCTTTTGACGATTAGCGCAATAAGGACAACACCAATTGTCGCAAAAACAACGATGACCAGCCATAATAAAAGAATGTCGGACACCTGATGTAATTGTTGTCGAAGAAGGTGTATTGCATCAACAAGATCCTCCTGAGTGCACCTTTCTTGGGGCTTGTCAGTTAAGGCTATGGATTGTATGCAATTATGCACCTCCATTAGGTCAACGACTATATTGTTGAGTGCATGGTAATAGGCAACGGTATCTTCTGCTAAAAGGAACTCCGATTCAGCAGCCAGAAACTCATCTGCTGATTTGAGATATATTTCGCAAGCCAAGTCACGTTCGTTTGCGAGTCGGCATATGCTTGCCATATTGCTGTATGCATTTCCCTTGCAAGCATGGTCTTGTGTCCGAGAATGCACTACACGAAGATATGCCTGCATGGCCTGGGCGTGGTGAGCACGGTCACGCAGTATGCAACCATAATAATAATTCGCGTGCGCGTAATCGGTTGGGAAAACAAATCGAATGTGTCTCAATGTGGCTGCGGCTTTTACTATGGTTGCACTATCGTCATACCGCACCCCTTCCTCCCAAAGCGAGTCAGCCGAAGCAACGACACCCCGCGCCTCTTGCACCGCAGAACAGGAGGTTAGACATGCAAGCGCAATAGCCATTATGATAGACTTTGTTTTCACCATAAGATTCGTTCTTGTCGAAATCCGGGTGCAAAGTTACTGCTTTTTTTTGAATTGTGCAAATAAAAATGTAGAAAAGTGCATTTGTAATAAATACAGAAAATCAATGCATTACAGTTTTGAATGTAGAAAAAAACACTAACTCGCCTGTTTTTCGCTTTCAAAAACGATCTATTTTTGTGTATTTGCAGAGCGGGAACAGCAAAGAAAAAAGCATTTTGGAACTGTGGAACTCTGGAACTTACGGTTACTGCGCTGAGATTCAGTGAAATGCGCTAGAGTTCCAAAGTTCCAGAGTTCCATTTTGGGTTTGGAGCAAAGAAGAGTAATAATCTTCGCGGAAGGCGGAGTTTTTACTTGCTTGGGTTGCCGATTTTGGCGGCGAAAAGGATGGTGCCGGTTATTGTTTAGCTTTAAATATGTTCTCTCGCGAGATGACAGCGATGTCGCATTGTCCGATACAGCCGGCAACACCGCCGTATTCGGTTACGAGGTTGCCGTCACAATCGTACAGAAACTGACCAGGAATATCGCAACACATAGGTTCGTACTCCACGAGAATTCCGATGCTGAGCGTGTTGTCGTCGGCTGCTTCGCGATAATAAACCTTGTCGACAGACACCAAGTCAGCGCCAAAGGTGGAGACTTTGGTTGTGAGGATTTCATTCAGCCAAGGCAAATCGGAAGGTTTATGCGTGTCCTTGCATCCACATGGTGGATTCACATAAGTCTTGCATGCACACAGCGTGCAGAGAGCGAAGAGAAAGAAGATTTTTGTTTTCATATTATGCATTCAATATTATTTATATTAATCACTCACCACTTACATGAGATAGGGCCGAAGAAAGGTCCTGTAACGTCGGACAGCCACTCTTCGTCATCGTAACGGAAAGAGATGAACCATTCATTTCCGCCGTCAGCCCGTTTACCGTAATCGTAACTTTCGAGCATTCCGGTCTTTCCTTTCTGATCCAGCACACCACCCTCGCCGGGTTCTGTTCCTCCGGTAGCATGGGCAAAGCCTTCGGTAATGACAACCCCTTCGACAAAGGCGCTGGTTTTGAGGAATTTATCGAATGCAGGGCGTTTGTTTTCGAACATAGGAGCCAGATAGTCGTATTCGTCTTGAGAAATTTGTCCGTTTTGGAGGTTGGCGTCCAGAATAGCCTTGAGTTCGGATGCAATAGCACCGTCAAAATAGTTGATTTTGGGGAGGTATGATTCAGACTCTCTGTCACGCACGGAAGCACTCCAAATCGAATATTTGTTGGAGACAAGGAGGTTGTACACATACTTACTCCATTCTGCATAGATTTGGCAAGCCGTTTTGCTTCCGTTTTCGTGAATAATGAGTCCCACACCGTATTCACTTATAGGCGAAACGTCGCTTTTCAACACGCAATTCAGACGATACACCATACTGCTGTCGGCGTTGGCCTTGATATAATTCACCGTGGTTCGGGAACTATACCCATATCGGTTCGTTTCCACAAATCCGTGCTTGAGAAGGTATTCATTTGCTTTTTCAGGGGTCATGCCCACAATACTATGAATGACCGGCAAGTAGTTCTGACTCGGGGTGAAGCCCTGATTGTCGCAAGCCGAGAGGCTGATTATCATTGCAAGGAGCAACGGGAGGATGTGTTTTGTTTTCATATTCGTATTCTTTGTAGTGTTTTACTTAGTCGGGTTGCCGATTTTGGCGGCGAAAAGGATGGTGCCGTATTTGGCTTCGCGGATGAAGAGGAGGAAGGGACGGTCGATGATGAAGTCTTGTGCCGGACCGGCGGCTTTATCGACACCAATAATGGTCGTTACGGCAGCGGCTTTGGCTCCTTTTTCATTGACTTCGAGGTAGGTGTCGTGGAGGAAATGCTGTACCTTGAGATCGCGCGTAGAGTCAATGCCGGACAGGTCGGCTGCATCGGTGAAGACATCCACCATGCCCAGGGCTTTCAGGTCCGGGATGAGGTCGAAGTGATTTTTCAGCGTGAACTTGGGCATCTGAACGGTCACTTCCTCTTCCATGAGGGATTTCTCCATGGTTTCCATCAGTTCCATATTGAAGATATGGTCCAGAAAATCTGCACAACATATACTCCGGGCAGGCAGAATGATATCCATGTAAAACTCTCCTTTGAAAGGCATGCGTAACATGCGGGCATCCGGGTTTGTTTTGTAATCGGTCTCACTAACATTCCAATACTCTCCTACCTTGAATTTAGCGGTTTGGTGCATCATATCCGTTTGTATGGTCGTGCCGTCAGCGAGGTGGAAGTCGCCCTTGCTGGTGTTTGCTTTCTTGAACTCACTTTGCCACATCCCCTTGAAATAGATGGCGTTAGCAAGGACAAAGCGGGTATAGTCGTTGAACATTGATTCTTCCACGACTTTTTCAATGAGTTTGTTGGTGTTAAGCGATGCCCAATCGTTGATGACTTTAGCAGCAGCAGGAGTATTCAGGTCGATGATATCCACTGTGGCCTGATAACTGCGTTTGTTGGCCTCAACGAAGTTCTCCACGGGATGAAGGTCGTCGTCGAGCCAAATACCGTTGGAAATGCGCATGTCGGTTGTTTGGTCGAGATGGGGAAGGGCTTTCATCAGTTTGGAGTAATAACTGTTGAGTTCGTCTATCGAATAATCCTCCGCGCCGATAGTGTTCAGGATTTGCTCCAACGTGACATTTTCAGCGCCATTGGCCAACATGGCAGAGGCGATATTGATGCTGAGGGGAGAGATGATGACATTCTCTTCGTCTGTGTACGCATGCAGGCGCAGGAGGTCCAGGCCCGCTTGACTCTGCTGATTATTGAGGATCTGCTCCTCTTCTGTGAGTTGCAGTTCCTGTATGGGTTCAGGAGTCGGGCTGCAGGCAGCAAACATCGTTGCCGCTAGGGTGATAATAAAGAGTTTGGTTTTCATGAGAGTTTCTGCTTTAATTATTCTGTTTCGGGAGTGGTGATGGAGTCGGCATCTTGCACGGAAGTGGTGTCCTCCGGGATGGGGTCGTAGCCGGCAATCGGATTCTCAGAGGGAGGCATACCTTGGGGCAAGGGGTCTCCGCCTATAGGCGTATTACAGGATGTGAGGGCGATGCTGCCGGCAATAGTGGCTGCAACGCCAATGATAGAAGCCGCTTTGCCGAGACGTTTGCGCTCGGAGAGTTTTTCTTCGAGATAACGGACCTCTTGCTCACATTTAGGGCAGGTACCTCTGCAAGGTCCTTCGTGCGTGCATTCCTCTTGAATCAACTCGATGTCATTTTTGTCTGCGATGTCGCGTCGAACCGCTTTCAGGTGGCGGCACACCTCTTTACCT
>ONXE01000112.1 GCA_900321775.1 uncultured Bacteroidales bacterium | reverse complement strand
AGGAGCGGGGTGTCATCGTGGTTGCCGTCAGTAGGCACAATCGGCATTTGCATAATCACAGGCTTGAGAGCCTCTTCGAACCATCTTTCCCACTCCCACTCGCTGTTGTTGGCCGTACCGGTATCCACGAAATCGCCGGGGAAGACGCAGAAACGTGCGCTTTTCTCATACTTTGCTACGGCCTCGGCGCACAAACGGGCCGCATCGATATACTCCTGATTTTGGAGATGACTGTCGGTCATGTAGATGAAAGAGAACTCCGTGGCTTTATCCTCCGCAGTACGGAAACGGGCTATCTGGCTCCAATGCCCGGGGAAACCGACACGATAAGAATATTCGGTGCCGGGTTGGAGGTTCTCGGCAAGGGCTTTATGGCAGACGTAACGGAAAGCCAGGTGCTTGTCGAGTCCTGCTTTCTTGAGAATGCCCGAAGAGGAGATGGCGTAATGTAAGGGCACGGTGGTAAGGGTGTCTGCCGAAACCGTCAGCACGTTTTTGCCCGTAAAATCCGAGGGTTTGGCATTGGCCTTGGGGATGATTTGCACGCATCCTTCCCCTACCCCTTCGTTGGTGAACCAATTGAAAGCCATGCGTGTGCGGGGGTCGCCGTTGATGTTCGCTACGAGGCAATAAGGTTCCTCCCTGGGGACCGGCAGACGAGTCTCGTCGAGCAGGAAAGCAATGAACGAGGGCACGGTATAGTCTTCGGAATGGTAGGTCTTGCCTCCAATGGTGCGGGTACAGGGGAACGTGATTATCTCGGCCGGTTGGTCGCTTCGGGGAGAAGCGGGAGGCATGGCGGCGATGCGGTGCGTAGGTGCGCCGATGGTATAATCCGCTGCCAGCATGATGGCCTCTTCGGCTTCGGTGACGGGCACTCCGGCGAAGGTAGAGGGGTCGCGGAAATGCGGACCATCCTCGGCTTCGTTGTCAGCCGAGAGCCAGGGTTTCTCGAAGAAATGGTCCTCGAAGCCTTCGTCGGCGCGGCTCTCGCCGGACGTACTTTCGTCGGACACGTAGTTGGTGGGATCCACAAACCCGTACTCGTTGCGGTTGCCCCACATAGTGCAGTTGTAAACCGAACTTTCGGAGTGAATACCACCGTAGCGGTCGCCGTAGTTGTTGGCTATGGTGCAATGGATGAGTGTCCCGTCGAAATTGGCCACTCCGCCGGCATCGGGCCAGTAGTGGCCGGTGGCGGAGCAGTTGTAGATGAGGCACTCTTCCAGTTTGGCTCCGAGCGCTGAAGCTTCGGGCAGGTCGCCTTTAATAAGAACCCCGCCGCACTGAAGACCGCTGCAACCGCGGACGATGCAGTAGCGCATACGGATTGTGCCACGCAGCCATGCGGCTCCGCCTTGCAAGTCGTGGCGTGCATTTTGGAGAATGAAGTCCTCAATGAGTGTAGGCAGGACGCAGTCTGTTTCGGTAGTAACGAGACGTGTGCCCAGGCCCTTGCCGTCAAGGATTGTCTTGGCGGAATGGCTGCGCGTGCGGCGGTCGAAGGGCTCGAACGCGGTACAGCCGCCAATGATGGTCACGCCGTCTTTGAGGATAATACCCTCGTGGTAGATACCCGCTTCAACGAACAGGGTGTCGCCGGGGCGGCAGTTGTCGATGCCCAAGCGGATGGTTTTTTGGGCCGTATTCCAGCTCTTGCCATCCTCGCCGTCCTCACCGTCTATACGGACGTACCACGCGGCAGCCGACGCGCTGAACGTAGCTGCCACGCAGAACATCAGTATGTGAAAGAGACGTTTCATTTCATATCCTTCGGGCTGTGAAACAGGCAGGAGGTTAGCTCCAGCCGAATTTCTCGCGTCCTATCTTCTCTACGTCCTCGCGAGAGGTGAAAGCCGTAGTACCTCCGGCGGCGGTAGTGTTGACAGCTCCGGTCATGTTACCGTATTGCTGGCAAACGTCAAGCGGGTCGCCAGCAGCCAAACGGGTGATGAAGCCGGAGTTGAAGGAGTCACCTGCTCCGATGCAGTCCACCACATGCTTGTTGAGAAGCGCTGCCTGCATGCGGTCGGGCATACCTTTGCGCATCAGAAGCGAGCCTCGGCTGCCGCACTTGATGACTGCTGCATTGACGTACGGACGAATCTTCTCAACGGCCTCCTCGAGGGTTGCGCTATGGGTGAGGAACTTGAGCTCGGTCTCATTGGGCATGAAGACGGTGAGCATCGGGAGAACTGTTTTGTAGTCGAGGTCCCACTGCTCCACGGGATCCCACTGCGTATCCAAAGACGTGGTTACGCCGTTCTCTTTGCAGAGAGTGAGAATCTTCATCAGGTCGCGTTTGACGCCGCTCTGCATAAAGATGGAGGAGATATGGATGTGCTTGGTTTCGGTGAAGACATAGGGGCTGATATCGCCCAAGGTCATATAGTCCATCGCGCCCTGGTAGGTGAGGTTGGCACGGTCTTCGTCGTAACTCATACAGATAGTAGCGCCTGTGGCGTACTTGTCCTGACGAATGAGGAAACCGGTGTTGACGCCTTTTTTTTGCAGGCTTGTCTCAACCAGGTCGCCAAAGCTGTCATTGCCTATCATACCGCAGAAAGCCACTTTAGCCCCGAGTGCAGCTGCGTTGGCGGCAAAGATAGCCGTGGAACTGCCGAGGGTGAGGGTCATCTGTTTGGCAAACTTCTCCTTGCCTATTTCGGGCTGACCTTCAATCTGATTGAGGATGAGGTCTACGTTGAGTTCGCCTAAAGCAATAATATCAAACTGTTTCATGGTGGTTGGGAAATTTACATTCTTTCTTTAAAGAAATTCATTATCATGGAATACCAATTCTTCGGATAGTCATGTTGCATCTCGGGATAGAAGTGATATTCCTTGTTCTCCGGACTTGTCAAGAGGTTGTTAAACGGTGCGAGGTTGGTATGCGGAGGGCATGTACCGTCCTGAAGTCCGCTGGTAGCCAACACAGCGCAGGAGATGCGCGTAGCCAGATTCTTGGTGTCGAAGTAGGAGAGGAAAGCATACATCTGCTCGTCGCTCATGCCCAGTTTCTTCTGACATTGCTTGGCCGTTTCAGCCGGCCAGCCCACGATCTGGAAGTAATCGGGAAAATCGCCCAGGAAAGCCACGTTGGGTGCGATAGCCGTGAACGGATAATTGCTGAGCGCAGCTGCTGCGTAGGAGAGCGCACCGCCCTGGCTGGAACCTTCTGCGAAGAGACGGGTCATGTCGCTGGTGGGACGTGAAGCCATAAAATCAACCGCACGCACACAGTCCATAAACGCACCGCGATAGTAGTAGCCGTCCTTGTCGCCGAAATTATATGCAAACCAGTCGCCGTAGATGTTCACGCAGTCCTCGGTAACACCCGGGTTCTTCGTGGAGGCAGGACGGTTGTTGAGGTACTGTCCGCGATGTGACAGGTAGAACTCGGCGTATTGCGAGGTACCACCTTGGGGGCACTCACATTTGCTTTTGCTGCCCTGCGTATCATAACCGTAGAAGTGCATAATCACGGGATGCTGCTGTCCGTCCTGGGGTTCGCAGTAATAGCCGCGAATGGTGACGGGGTCGCCTGTCAAGCCGTCGGCGATGGACTTCATCTCCACCAGGTAAACCTTGCGGGTGGCAGAACTATGGTCGGTAATCTCCGTTAGCACCGCATCCATAGGAGTGGCTGCCAACTGGTTCTTGGTAGTAGTCCAGAATGCATCGTAATCGGCCTGTTTGTCAGGCGCGGAGACGATGTCGAAGGGGTCGATGCCAAAGAAGAACGAACGAGCTGTCTTGTTGTTCACCCAGCAAACGGCGCGGTAGAAACCAGGGGCCAAGTCGGAGGTAGTGGTCATGACGAACTCCTTCGTACTGTTTCCTGCTATATCCACGCTATCCGTTACAATCTCCACTTCTTGCTTCTGGTCGGTTGAGATACGCATCTTGGCCTCAACCCGAACCGATGCCTCGTTGGGGTTCTTTACCTGGAAGGTGATTGACGGTTTGCCGCTGAAGATCCAATCGTTAGTGACAAGGACCGTCTGCTCGATGAGGGACAGGTCCGGGTCAACTACCACTTCGGGCGTGTCCACCGGTGGGAAGTCCGGGTCGGGCGTGACGTTGCGATTGCAACCACCACACGCGGCCAGGACCATCACCGACAGGGCAATTATGAATACGTAAAACCGTTTCATAGCCAATCAATCAACAATTAACAAATCAATTTATTTCAGGTAGTCGTTCAGGTTGACGATGTTGAAGGCATTATAGTACTTGTCCATATTGTGCTCAATGCGCATGAGGACGACTTCTTCTGCCTGAATGCCGAGACGGCCGAGGTTGTCGTAGAGCATCTGACGAGCCACCAGAGCTTCGGGTTTCTGCCAGATATAGCGGCAACCGGTCTTGACGAGCCAGAGTTGACGATCGGGCGTGCAGTCCTTGAGGTCTTTGCCCACTTCCTCGCCGTGAAGCCATTTCTTCCAGCGGTTGGACTCGTAAACGCACTGCCAGAGCACCTGTGTCATATTGCTAAGCTGAGCCACCTTGCCCTCGGCGAAGAGTCGTTTCTCCTCTTCCTCCAGTTCAGCCAGGGCGTCATACTCGTTCATGGTGAACTCGGGGCCTACGTTGGCAGCACCCATACCTGCCTTTGGATAATCCTCGGGGTTCTCCACGTCGTCGGAGTAGTGACCCTTGATGTAGCTGCCGTAAGGACGCACTTTGGCGGTGAGTTTGCGTGCCACTTCGGGGTCGAAGAACGTGGTGTGGAGGTCGGTACCTACCTTACCTACAATGAAGCAAGGCCAGATATCGTCGAGACCTACCTCGTGAAGACCGGCTTTGAGGCCCTCAAGGAAGGTATCGAAAGTCTTCTCGTCAGCCAGGCCACCGTGTACCTCTTCCGTACCTACCTCGTAGGAGATGGGGGCGATGTTGTGTGCTTTGCGGAAGTTCTCGGCGTGGAGGATGAGTTCAACGGTACGTTTTACAACTACATGAATATCGATGATCTGTCCTTTGGGCAGGAAGATATCCACGGTAGGATCGACGTGAATGAGGTCGTATCCGGCGAGGATGGCAGCCTCGTAGCTTTTCTTAACACCTTCCATAGCACGCTCGGTATCCCAGCGTTCGATGGATTGCTTGTCCTTGAGCCACGGTCCGCCGTGGTCGATAGCCACCACATAGGGGCCGGTATAGTGTACGGCAGCGGCTTCGCGTGCAAGAATCTTCGTGAACTCAGCCTGGGTCATGCCGGTGTAACCGCCGTCGCAGTCCACCTGATTGAGAGTGGTAGCGAAATAGATAGGCGAGTTGTTACGCTTGGCGGCGCGGAACGATGCCTTGATTACTGACAAGGAGTTGGGGCATGCTGCGAAAAGCGTGCGGGGTACTCCGGTTTTTTGTTTGAGTTCCTCCATTACGCGGAGGATGTTTTCTGTCTTTGCCATAGTATTATCCTTTCAACTTTGAAATCTTAGTTTTCAACTTACTCGTAGATTGTCACGCCCTCTACCACGCGGTGGATATTGCCACTAACCGACGGAGCATCGGGGTTGAGGTTGTGTGCGAGGGAAGCGTAGTAGCCCAGCAGTTGGCCTACGAGCACGTAAGGTACGATTCCGTAGAAGTCGGTCTCCGCTTTGGAGAACGGCATCTTGACTACCAGGTCGGCTTTCACCTCGGGCATGCCGGGCTCTTTGCCGGAGATGACAATCACCTGCGCCACGGGCTTGTTGTTGGCGTCCACTTGTCGAACGAGATCACGCTCGTAGCGCATGATTTGCTCTTCGTCGGTCATCAGGTACACAACGATAGACTTGCTGTTCACTACAGCCTTGGGTCCGTGACGGAAGCCGAGGAAGCTGTCGAACTTGCAGACTACTGCACCATCGGTCAGCTCCTGCAGTTTCAGGTGGCACTCTTCAGCTATACCCTTCAGTGCGCCCGAGCCCAGGAATACACCACGTTCGAACGGACGCTCGGCGATAGCGCGGAGGGGTTGCTCGTAGTCGGCGATAACGGCCTCGGCGTTCTTGATGGTCTTCTCGATCATGTCGGCGTCGTTCTCCAGATGGTCGATATGACCGAGCATGAGACAGGTGAGAAGCATCGTGGAGAAACTGCTGGTCATAGCCAGCGACTTGTCGTCGGTCTCTTCGGGAAGCAGGAGCAGAAGGATATTGTCCTTACCACTGTTGGCTGCCAGTTTGCCGTTCTTGTTGCAGGTGATATATATGTGTGCAACGTTCTTGCAGAGGCGGTTTGCGATGTTCACTGCGCCAACCGACTCGGGGCTGTTACCGGAGCGAGCGAAGCTGATGAGCAGCAGGGGTTTATCTGCGTCCAACAGGTACTCGGCGTGGGTAATGAGGTCGGTGGTGGGCACCGCGCGTACGTTTTTCCAAATGCCTCGCATAACGGGCTCGATGGCGTCGCCTATGAAAGCCGAGGTGCCG
>ONXE01000049.1 GCA_900321775.1 uncultured Bacteroidales bacterium | reverse complement strand
GCGCTCTGCGTTGGGGAGAACCGACGCCGAGACTACCGTTCGCAAGGTGGTGGAGAACGGACAGGTCGTCATCATCCGCGACGGGGTACGTTACTCGCTATTGGGAACGCCACTTGGTAGCAACCCTTATTAAACTATTATTAGGCTATTATTAGACTATTATTAGGATATAAAGCAACAAGCAATTATATAATGACAAACAACCAATAATTACTTAACGCAACCAAGTCGTTCGGAACGTGTTCCGAAGGGGGAGGAAGCAAAATTTATTAACTAAAAACACAACATTTATGAAAAGACTTTCTCTTTTCGCTGCTGTCCTTTTTGCAGCAGTAATGTCGTTCGCCCAGGCGCCGGCTATCACGTTCTCGGCAGTTTCTGCAACCGGAACGTTGAAAGACAGCACTTTTGCAACGACTAATCTTACTGTTCAAACGGTTGATCCCGATAGTAAGATGCAGATTGATGCCAACACCGCTGTTTTCAAGGGCAACGGTATCGCTGAGATTACTTGCACTCACCGTTTGAAGACTGGTGGTAAGACCAATGAGGCTGTTACCAAGAACTACATGAAGCTTATGGCTTCTGAGGCCGGAACGTTGTTGATAGGTGTTCGCACCGGTAGCAACAGCGATGCGACCCGTAAGTTGGTGGTAAGCCAAAATGGCGCCGAGATTTTCAATGATTTCATCACAGAAGCATTGAAAGACTCTGTAGTAAACGATGGTGGCAAAGCCTATTTCTACCACATGGTGGAAGTTCCGGTTGCTGCCGGTCAGATTATTCTGTCTTATCCTGTAAACGGACTCAACTTCTATTGCTTCGCTCTGCTGGTAGCAGGCGAGACCAAGACTGTTGCTGCTGTAGAGAAGCTCTGGTCGGGAGAGCCTATGGGCTGGGCTACTTCTGACACACGTCAGTGGGCCGGATTTGGCGACTATGTTTATTGGGAAAGCAAGGCTAACCATACCATCTATGGAACTCACGATGGTGTGAATGTTGACACAATCTTTACCAACGCTGCCATTGACGGTACTGCATTCTGTGTGGATGGTGCGGGTAACTTCATCATTGAAGGTATTTTCCCCAGCACTCCTTCTCACCTCTTCCTTCTTAAGCATGACACAACTTCTTACGTAGATATTCCTATCACCGGTCTTGGCCGTACGGATATTATTACTGCAACGGGTGACGTGTTCTCTGCCGAAGGTGGTTTCGTGTTCGTGCACGGAAACGGCAAGAACCTCTTGGTTTACACCATTAAGAACGCAGGCACTCCTGCTCAAGAAGTAGTGGAAAAAACGATTGCCATCGCCGGTAGTAACAATCAGAACTATATTGTAGCAGGTGACACTGCTGTACAATATGCGCAGCGTCGTTCTTCCGGTCAAGCCGGTTTCTACCTCTATGAGAATGGTGTGGACAAGGGTGCTATCGCTATGCCCGGCTACAAAGCATCCACTCTTAGCGGTGCAATGGTAAATCTTGCAGGTAAGGACTTCGCAATCTATCCTGCTGGAACCAAAGACTACTCTTCTGAGTTCTCTGTCTTCAATATGACCGATAGCGCAATGGCTGTTGACAAAGCAGATGCCACCAAGACTATCTTCTTTGCAAACACGGCCACACGTGCCAACGGTACTAATGTAGGTGTATTTGCTACGGCCACCAAGATTGACGAGAACAACGCCTATATTCAAGTAGGTAACGGTTCTGACGGTGTGGCTCTGTTCAAGCTGAATGTAACTGTTGCGGCCGAAGTATCGCTCTCTTGCGACGAAGCGCAGGGTACTGTTTCCGGAGCCGGCGACGTCGCTCTCGGCGCTAACGCTACGGTTACGGCTACTCCTAAGCCCGGTTACGAGTTTGTGGCTTGGAAGAATGGAGAAACAACCGTTTCTACAGACGCTACCTACACCTTCGCTGTAAATGGCAATATCGCTCTCACCGCTGTATTCGAGGCAAAAGAGAATGTTACCATTACTCTCGCTGTTAACGATGCAAACCTTGGCAGTATCACAATGCCCGAAGGTATGGTAATGGGTGCCAACTCTATAGTTTACGGTACGGTTGTATCGTTGACCGCTGTGCCTGCAAACGGTGCTACCTTCATGGGTTGGTATAAGGGTGAAGACCTCTACTCTGACGAATACACTATCGAACTGAACGGCAAAGAGAGTATTTCTCTTACCGGTAAGTTTGTCAGCATCTTGACTGTTGCTTATGAGTTGAATGGTGGTATAACCAACGACTCCAACTGGGTAAGCAAAGGCCAGTTGATGCTGGAGATCCAGAAAGACTACAATACTGCTTATAATAGCAGCCTTGCTGTTGTGAAGTATCAGAATGGTATTTACTACTTCAAGATTGGTGACAACTGGGTTCCCGAAGCAGAGGCTCAGGGACAGGCTGCTACTGTAGCGGGCTTCTTCCAGAACAAGACTTGGTCTGCTGACCAGAAGTGCGCTAACCTCTTCCTCAACAATCCGAAGTACCAATTCCTCGTAGACCTTATCGACCACTTCAAGGGCACAGCACATCAGGCCGCAGAAGATCCTTCTGGCCTTGGCCGTACTACTGATAATCTCTCTGAGATGGTTATCGGCACCGCTGATGCTTACTTCCGTGCAGACGTTTCGGGCTTCATGCTCAACTCTCCTGCTACTGATGCTTATCCTTACACTTGCAACTGGTCTATCTGTGGCACTCCGGCTGCATTAAATCCCGCATGGAAACACGCATTTGCTAACCCGACAGAGGTTGTTACCGAGGTTACCCTCAATGCTCCTTACAAAGAGGGCTTTACCTTCGACGGTTGGTATGCTTCTTCTGACTTCTCCGGTGCTAAGATCACTACTGTCAGCCCCGAGTCCAACATTCCTGGTGGTACGCTGTATGCTAAGTGGATTGAATACATCCAGACGATTCAAGAGGCTATCGCTTCTGATAGCTTGGCTAATGTGAAGACTGCCGGTACGGTTAACTTCGTGGATGGCAAGCAAGTGTACATCCAGGACGCTACTGCTGCTGTGCTCGTTTACATGAAGGCTGCTCCGAATGTTGTTCCTGGCGACTATATCGTAGTTACCGGTAAGAACGTTATCTACAACGGTGCTCCTGAGATCTCTGACGGTGAAATCAAGTCAACCGAGTCCGGTCATCCGCTCAATCCTGAGAACACCGCTACTCTGGCTGCTCTCAAGGCTGACATGCTGAAGTACTTCGGCAAGCGTATTAAGATTGATGGTCTGGTTATCGCTTCTTACGACTCCAAGGGCAATACCTATGTAACCGATGGTGTTGACACCGTTGAGTGCTACAAGGTTGTTCTTAATCAGACTACCTTCCCTGTTGGAACCCGCGTTAACATCCGCCTGATTGGTGGTGCTTACAAAGGCGCATTCCAATTCGTAGGCCCGACTGACGGTATCGAACTGGCTCCTCTGTCTGGTCGCGACAACTATGTATATCCTGCTCGTGGCGAAAGCGGTGAGTACACCTTGACCAACAAGTGGCTCATTTGCGAGAAGCTGGAGAACTACTCCGCTAACCGTCCTGCCGGCACTAACTTCTGCCGTGGAATGGCTGCTAAAGACGGTAAGATGTACTTTGTTAACCGTGAAATCGGTGGCTTCACCGTAGTTGACGGCGCTACCGGCGAAATGCTTGACCCGCTTATGATTACCGGTGACCACCTCTTCCAGGCTCAGGATTCTGCCGGTGCATGGAAAGACTGCGTAACCCTCAAGTTCAACGACGTGAAGTTCGATAACGCAGGCAACTGCTTGATTACCGCTTGTGCTTCCGGCGCTAATCGCGTGATGGTTTACAAGGTTGACTTGACCACCGGTGCTGCTACCGAGGTTATCAACGAGCGTCTCTATGACAATCCTGACTTCTACATCGACGAAGAGAACAAGGATAGCTGGCGTATGGATGCTATCGGCGTTTACGGTGACGTGAACAACCACGCTATCGTGATGTTCGGTAACTCTTATAACGCTGACCTCCACGCTGCTTACAAGTGGGAGATCAACAATGGCGTTGCTGCTCCTGCAGAGCGTATCGACCTCGTCGTTAACGCAGAGGATGACACCTATCTGTGGAAAGAGCCGGGCGTTCTCTACACCGAGAACAGCTCTGCTTGCCAGGTATTCCCTGTTGACGAGAACTACTTCTACTGGGATCACCACGCTTGCCGTCCGACCCTCTTCTCGATGGATGGTACCTTCGCTGACGACCTGAAGGCTTGCCCGACGAATGTTGTAGTTGTTAACAACCCGGGTGACACCTGCAAGGTTGGTGCCGGTCATAACGGTATCTGTGAGTTCCAGATTGGCGAAGACTACTTCGTTATCATGGCCGCTACCAACAACGTAGAGAATCCTGCCGGTTCGTTTGCACTCTTCAAGTATGCTGACGCTGCCAAGGCATTCTCCGGTCTGACTCCGTTGTGGTACTTCCCCGCTGGTGGTATGGGTACGATGACCAACGCTTATCGTACGGCCGTTCCGACCGTTGAGGTACTCGAAGACAAAGCATACATCTACCTGTACACTGGTGAGAACGGCTACGGTGTTTATGAGATGACCGGTGTTCGTTCCGGCCTCACCAACACCAAGGACGACGTGAAGGCGCTGAAGGTGGTTGAGAACGGTCAGGTTTACATCATCCGCAATGGTGTACGCTACACGGTTCTCGGCGCTCAAGTTAGCAAATAATCCTTACCCTGCTGTCTAAGCAGTGACTATATCAGGGGCGGCGCAATACCGCGTCGCCCCGTTCTTTTTCTTCTTTACCTAATGAAAAAACATCTGTTGTTGTTGATTACACTCGTTTTCACGAGTCTGCTGAATGTGAACGCCATCACCCTGAACGGAGTGGAGTTCGTAACAGACACCCTGTCCTGCTTTTCACCGGGACCGGGCGCAATGTATTACCAGTTGCGGATGCTGCGCGCACGTGACCGCGGCGTCCGTTTGGATTGTTGGCTGATGAAGGTGGACACCAAAAACCCCTATGTGACTGTAGAGGAGGTGCTGAGCCATGATTCTATAATCGGCACGGAACGACCTTCAGCAATGGCCATCCGAAAGACTACGCCTACCAAGGTTTTCTACGGAGGCGTCAATGGCGATTTCTTCGCCACCACAGGCGATGTGGGACGTCCCACGGGACTGACCATCGTCAACAATGAGTTTGCCTATACTCCTACTTCTTCGAACCGCCGCGTTGCCGGAGTGGGTGAAGATATGCGGGGTATGATAGGCACCATCATGAAGTACTCCGGCAAACTGGTTCTGCCGGACACGACTCTTACTATCAAACATGTCAACTATACGCGAGCGGAAAACCAGCTCGTACTATATAATCAGTATAACGGTACCACTACGAAGACCAATCAGTACGGAACCGAACTTCTTGTCGAGTTGCTCTCCGACTATCAGTGGCATACCACAGCAACCCTGAAGGCCAAAGTGGTTACCAAACAGGTGGGTGTGGGCTCTATGGCCATTCCTGCCGGCAAGGCCGTACTGTCCGGTCACGGCACCATGCAGGCCGAGTTGAACCGCCTGAACGAGGGCGATACCGTTACCCTCAAACTGTCGCTTACCATCGATGGCAAGAAGCAGAACATGTCCCAGTGTATCGGTAGCGACACCTACGCCCTGATTGTGGATAGCGGTAGGGTGGAGCAGGTTAATTTCTGGGACGAGCTGCATCCCCGTACGGCTTTTGGTCATACCGAGAATGGCGACACCCTGCTGTTTCTGGTGGTGGATGGTCGCGGTGTGAGTGCCGGCTGTACCACGAAAGTGCTGGGTGAGATCATACACTACTACGGTGCGTGGAGAGCCGCCAACTGGGACGGAGGAGGCTCGTCCTGCTTGTACATCCGCCCGTTTGGCGAGGTGAACCATGGCTCAGACGGAGTGGAACGCGCTGTTGGTAACGGCATGTTTGCTGTGGCCAATATCCCCGCAGAGGACAATACCATCGCCTCCATCGCTGCGTATAACCCGAACTACAGTCTGCCGCGATATGGACTTGCTCGACCTCGGTTCCTCGGCTACAACCGCTACGGTGTGCTCATCGACACCGATGTACAGGGCGTGACGCTCACTTGCGACCCCTCGGTGGGCGAGGTTCTGCCCGACGGACGATTCTTTGCCAACGGCACCGCAAACGGGCTTCTCCATGCTACGCTCAACGACTCTGTCCGCTGCGATCTGAACGTGCGAATAATAGTGTCGGCCCCCATCTCCGTCCGACTCGACTCCGTGCTGCTGGACTCCAAACATCCTTACGAGGTGGAGGTCAGAGGACAGGTGGGTAACAACATAATCGAAGTGCTGCCGGCCGCTATGACGTGGAACTCGCTCGACGAGCAGGTCGTAACCGTTACGGAAGAAGGCCTGATGACCGGCGTCGGCAACGGCACAACGCATGTGATTGCCGAGCTGGGCGACTACTCCGACACAATGCTCGTCAAGGTAGAGATACCCGAACGTACACCTCTTGTTTGGGAGGATTTCCATGGACTTTTGGGGAACGAATGGACGGTCACTGCCACTGCCGGCTTCGACCCGACATTCGCTGTGCTGGCTGACGAAGACTCCGGGGTTTTCTGCCACTTCAACTACAACATTGGCCGCTCGCCGTTTCTCAAACTGGCACAAAATCGAGCCATGTATTCGCAGCCGGACACCATCCGCTGGGCCTTCTCAACCGATGCGCAATTCCAGAAAATCAACCTTGCCATCCGTCCCAACAACGCACAACTGGTTAAGGTCGTCACCCTCTTTCCCGACGGCGTTCCGGCGAACACGCTCAATCAGGTCGCTATCCCCGTGCGCGAGACGTTTGGCGACGATGTGGCTATCTTCCCGCTTTGGCTGGAATACATCAATTTCCTGGTGGATACGAAGACCACTACCGGTACGCATAGCATAATGCTCAAGCCGATGGAACTGGTCTATAACGAGTACGCAACGGGACTGAAAAACGAAAAAGTCTCTGTAACTTTTTCGAAGGAGCTCCGTAACGGCATGCTATTCCTTGTACGCGATGGCGTTACGTACACCGTCCTCGGCCAAAAGGTTAAATTGTAAAATGACCAAATAGCTAAATAAATAGTAAATTGTAAATTGTTCAATTGTCAATAATATGAAGCGTTCCACACTTTTGGCCGCATTGCTCATGGCAGCGGCGGTGCTTACAGCACAAAACATCCGTGTCATCAGTACACAAACGATTGGAAAGGGCAATCTGCCGCATATCTCTGCCGATGGCCTCAAGGTGAGTTGTCTGCCTTCGGGCGAAGCTTGGGCGGATATCGTGGCTAACACCTATGTCAGCAACGAGAACTGTGAGTTGATACTCCACCAGAACGGCATCTGCCGCAAGCTGACTCCGGATGGTGCCGATGCGCACTACATCTGGTCTTCGGTGTCGCCCGACGGTACGAAGATTCTGTACAACACGCAGCATGGCACGTCTATCTGTGACCTGCAAGGCCACAAACTGGCTTATCTGGGGCATGTGAACGCGCCTGTTTGGTACGGCAACGATTTTGTGGTGGGTCACCAGGACTTGGCGGAAGATGTAGAAACCGTTTCGTCTGTCATTCTCATGGCCAAAGCCGATGGTAGCCATGTGCAACAACTGACTTCCAACAGCGAGATAGCCATGTACCCCTCGGTCTCCGCTTCCACCGGACGTATCGTCTATAACAACCTGCAGGGCGATATTCGCATGATGCAGCTCAATATGACCGAAAACCCCATTCTGCAGACGCTGCCGCAGGTGGTAACTGCCGATCATAAGGCTATGAAAGCGCCTATTGCCAAGGCTCGCAAGACCGGCTTCAGCGACATCAAGATTTACATCAACCCGGGTCACGGCGGACACGGTTCCAACGACCGCGGTATGACTATCTATCCCTTCGCTGCAGGCGATCCGGAAGGTTTCTGGGAGAGCAACTCCAACCTGCACAAGGGTCTTTTCCTGGATAGTATGCTCACCGCCCTTGGCGTGCAGACGATGATGTCCCGCCGTACTAACAACGACGGTGGTGGCAACGATGTGGACGTGCTCTCCGCTTGGCTTTCCGCCGGTAAGATCACGCAGGATCAGTACAACTACATGCTCGCCAATGGTGACGACCGTTCGCTCTCTGCCATTGCTGCCGAGGCCAACGCCTATGGCGCCGATTTCATGCTGTCCATCCACTCCAACGCCGGTACCCCGTCCAACTATATCCTGGAGCTCTACTCGGGCAAGGAACCGGACGACCCGCGCCATTATGCGCACACCAACCGCAACGAGGCCGAGTCGCGCAATGTGGTCAACGTGATGGCTCCGTACCTCTACGAGAACACCAACGCCGACTGGACTCGTCAGCCTATGATCGAGGGCGACAAGACCTTCGCTTACCGTATCTTCGGCTGGAGCAACGGCTACGGCGTGCTCCGCAATCTTCAGATTGGCGGAACCATCTCCGAGGGCTCGATGCACGACTATACCCCCGAGACCTACCGTCTGATGTGCATGGGCTACAAACGTGCCGAGGCCTACCATTTCATGCAAACCTTCCTTACTTATTATCTGGACTATACCTATCCTACGGGCGCTATTGGCGGTCAGGTGCGCGACGCCTACCAGAACATGATCTTCCCTGCCATTTCTTACCACAAGGGCACGATGGATGCGCTCATGCCGCTGCCGAACGCCAAAGTGGAACTGATTCAGAACGACCAGGTCATCGCTACCACCTACACCGACACAATGTACAACGGCTGTTTCTATTTCTGGGATGTAGAACCCGGCACGTATGTGCTGCGCGCTATTATGCCTAACTATTACCCGCAGGAGGCACAGGTCACCGTGACGGGCGGACATATCGTGTATCATCCCTTCAAACTGAACCTCCAGCGCCAAACAC
This sequence comes from uncultured Bacteroidales bacterium, assembly GCA_900321775.1. Lineage (GTDB taxonomy): Bacteria > Bacteroidota > Bacteroidia > Bacteroidales > Paludibacteraceae > Colicola. Next base: position 2,425 of record ONXE01000049.1, on the reverse strand, counting down.
CTCCCGAGGTGATTTCGTATATCCCGCACCCTGCCGGAATAACCGACTCGGTAGAAGTGTCCACCTCTATCGAACTGACTTTCAACTGGGATATGAACGTCGATTCAACGATGGCGGCATTCTCCGTCTCGCCTGCTGTGGACGGTACCATCAGTTTCCACAATGCCAACCGTATCCTGCGCTTCACGCCTTCGGGTCGTCTGGATCCGGGTGTCGAATATACCGTCACGCTCAGCACTACGGCCTGCCATCCCGACACGGCTTGGCCCAACCACCTGCAGCAACCGTTTGTGGCAAAGTTCCGCACCAAGAACCGAGGCTCTATACGTTTCATCCAGAGCTATCCGCAGAATGGCGCTACCAACGTACCGCTCAACCCCTCGTTCATCACGCTCTTCGACCAGAAACTGAACACTTCTACCGCGCGTAAAGCGTTCAAGGTCACCGATATGAACGGCAACGAGATAGGTATCAACACCCGTTCCATCTCTTGCAACCAGGCTCCCGATCCTTACGGCTATGCGGCTTTCGAACTGACCTCTGAGTTGCAGCCCAACAAACAGTATCAGATGACCATCGCCGGTTCGCTGAAAGACAACATCGGCATTATGCTCAACGACCCCATTACCATTACCTTCACCACGGGTTCCGAGACCACACCGGACATACCGATGGTAGATGCGCTCGACACCTTGCAGTTTGTCTATGACCGCGAGCAGTCCTTCGCCGTCATCAGTGCATCCACGCTTCGCAATACCAACAAGAAATACTGGGGTCCGGCTTCCAACGAGCTGCAGTACGTGTTCTTCGATGGCGATGAGGGCGACGGCGAGGCTGTCTATTCGATGAAGAACAAAACGCTCATCGAAGTCAGCAACGGCGATCGTCTGGGCATGTACGTCTTCTCCGACTACTCGGGCAACGCCCTCTATGCGAAGTTCGAAACTGAGGGCGACATCCATTATGTGAGAGTGTGCAACCTGGATTACGGTGGATGGAAATGGCAGGAGCCCGACTTGACCCAACTGCCGGCCGGCATCAAACTGCAGATGACAGGCCTGCGTATTACCCGCGGTTCAGGCATACTCTCCGGCTCCGGCTCAATCTTCCTGAACAACCTGTCATATCAGGCAGGTTCTACGGCTCTGGAGAACACCGAAGCCGAGACCAAAGTTCGCAAAGTGATTATCGGCGATCAGGTGTACATCTTCCGCGACGGCGTACGCTACACCGTCCTCGGAACCGAAGCAAAATAACACGCAGTTGCCTACACGTAGTAATCAACACGCAGTCACCGACATCGCGTAGCGATTACCAACACGCAGTCAATAAATAAAGTACCCCATTGCTCCTGCGATGCAGATCAGGAGGATGGGGTGCATTTTTAGTAGCAGTGTGCCGAAGAACACAAGGGCAAAGAGAACATAACTCCAGCCGTCGATGAAGTTCTCGGGCGTCATCAGCATCAGCGCAGCGGCAGCAATCAAGCCGATCACCGTCACCCGCAGTGTTTTCAGACTGCCTTCCACCCATCGGTTGTCTTTCATTCGAAGGTATATTCGGCAGATAATCAGCATGATAACCAGGGATGGCAAGATAATTGCCGACGTGGCCACGACAGAGCCGAGCACGCAAAACGCTTCGCTCATACCGGCTGTTTGGCACGCCGTAAAACCGGTGTACGTGGCCGAATTGATACCTATCGGGCCGGGCGTCATTTGGCTGATGGCGACGATGTCGGTGAACTCCCCGGGCGTCATCCATCCGTGCGCCATAACCTCATGCTCTATCAGCGACAGAATAGCATAACCGCCGCCGAAACCGAACAACCCGATCAGGAAAAACGCCCAAAACAACTGCAGGTAGATCATGCGTCGCCTCCTTTCTCCTTGTTAGGCTTATTAGTCCTATTAGCCCAGTAAGTCCAAAACAGTCCTCCCGCGATTGCCACAATGATAATCACCACCGGATTGACGCCTGCCAGCCAAATCAGCAACGCTGCGGCTACGGGAATCCACAGGTTCTTCCACGTCACTTTGGCGGCTTTGGCCATTTTGTACAGCGGCGCCGCAATCAGAGCCACTACGGCCGGACGAATGCCCTTGAAGACAGCCTCTACATGCGGGTTGCTGCGGAAATGCTTGAAGCACATCGCTATGGCCAGGATGATGAGGAAAGAGGGTAGAGTGGCACCCAACACCGACATCACCACACCGCGCTTTCCTGCGATTTTGTAGCCTACAAACACAGCCGTGTTGACGGCAATAACGCCCGGCGCCGACTGAGCCAACGCTATCAGGTCCAGAAACTCTTCTTCTCCCATCCAGCCCCGGTGATCCACTACCTCGCGCTGAACCAACGGAATCATAGCATATCCGCCGCCCAGCGTGAAAGCGCCGATCTTAAAAAACGTCCAAAAGAGTTG
>ONXE01000113.1 GCA_900321775.1 uncultured Bacteroidales bacterium | reverse complement strand
GGAGCGTCCCACCATCAAACAGTGCACCGACATCACGCCGTACGACACCATCTACGTGGGATTCCCTATCTGGTGGGGCATCTGTCCGCGCATCATCAATTCGTGGATTGACAACAATCTGGAGCAACTCAAGAGCAAGACCCTCGTACCGTTTGCCACCAGCGGCAGCAGTGGCATCGAGGACGCCGTGGCCTACCTGCGCAAGACCTACCCCGAGTTGAAATGGGAGAAAGGGAAGTTAATGAACAATTAACAATTTAACGTTTTAACAATCTTGCGTTACCGATATATCCACATATTAGCGGCGCTGTTCCTCATTGTCGGGATGGGGGTGCAACTGTTTGTGTCCTATCGTCAGGCCAGCCAAAGCGTGCGCAAACAGATGAATCTGGAGTTGCAAGTGGAGTTGCAAGTGGCGCAAGAGAAACTCCTATTCGAGTTGTATGACGCCTACGACGCGGTGGAGAAAATGGAGACGCTGGTGGCAGACAACATCAACCAGCCGGACAAGCTGTTCGGAGACACGCGCCGAATCATCCGCGCCTTTCCCAATCTGTTCAGTTGCTACGTGGCCTTCCCCGAGTACCGTTATCCCGAGAAAGGCAAGTGGTTCTGCCCATGCACGTATCGCACCAACGGTGAACTCCACACCATCGCCTTTGGCGACAAACAGCACGACTATTTCCTTCGCCCGTGGTACACGGGGGCTATCAATAGCGGCGAAAAGGGCTTCTGGAGCCAGCCTTATATCGACAACGATTTTTCCGAGACCATTTTCACCCACTCCGACAACATGGTTGACAAGGATAGCAACCTGGTGTGCGTAGTGGCGCTGGATTTCAGCGTTTCATGGCTCAAACGATTGATCGAGCAGTTCAATCCCTTCGACGGGGTCATCTGTATCCTCTACAGTTCTGACGGCACCTTGCTCACGGCCAGCGACGAGTTGAAAGAGATAGACCCCGCCACGTTAACCCAAGAGAACTGGCTTTTCTCGCGCCTCACACTCTCGCCCATCGACATCCAGACAGTGGTGGCTGTGCCCAAGAGACTCATCTGGGAGAGCATCCGCTGGAGTATCCTGATGCCGTTTGTTATCTTCGTACTCGGCCTGGTGGTAGTGGCGCTCCTGATTAGACGCTTATGGCGTGATCAGAAACGCACCATCCGTCTGGAGGCCGAAAAAAAGGTTCTGGAAAACGAGATGCGCATTGCCAACACCATACAAATGGGCATCCTGCGGCGGGATTTCCCGCAGGACAAACGTGTTGTGATGCACGCCGACCTGATCCCTATGCTGGAAGTGGGCGGTGACCTGTACGACTTCTGCCTCCGTGACAACGAACTGTGGTTCATTATCGGCGACGTAAGCGGCAAGGGCGTGCCGGCCGCGCTGTTCATGTCCGCCACTGTCAACCTGTTCCGCTCCGCGCTCGGGCACCTGAGCGCTCCCAAAGCAATCATTGAGGAGATGAATATCGTCCTGAGCGACAACAACCCCTCCATCACTTTTGTCACGGCTTTTGTCGGTCGGCTGAACCTGCAGGACGGAAGGCTGCAGTTTTGCAACGCAGGCCATCTGCCTCCGCTGGTAAAAGACGAGGCAGGACACGTCACAGCCATCACCATGATTCCCAACATTCCCCTCGGCGTGGATGCGCACTACCATTTTGAGGAACAGGAGTGCACGATAGAAGCGGGCGCAGAGCTCATCCTTTACACCGACGGCGTGACCGAAGCACGAGACAGCGAGCACCAACTGATGGGCGAACAACATTGGGTCGAGATGGTTAAAACTCACACCGACCCGATGGAGGCCGTCAAACAGTTTATCGGCAAAGGGTACCCCACCGACGACATCACACTTATGACTGTACGCAGACCTAAGTGAGTGACACCGAATATACAAACAACAAACACTATATAGTATCATGACAAATCCTTTAAGTCAAAGCCAATTGGGTGTGTACTATGCCTGCCAGACATCGGTAGATGAGCATGTCAACTACCAGTGTCCGGCCATGTTCAAACTCCCGAAAGATATAGATGTCTTCCGTTTGAAACAAGCCATTCTCGACACGCTCGAGGCCCATCCCTACGTGTTGAGCAGGATTGTGGAAGATGCCGACGGACAACCCTGCACCACCGACGGTCTGCCACCCAAAGTGGACGTTCTGCACGTCACGGAAGACGAGTGGCAGGAAGCCCGGAAAACATTTGCCCGCACGATGGACATCCATGGCGAACGCCTCTACAGGGTCGAGATTTACGTGGTTGGTGACCAGTCTTACCTATATGTTGATGGGCACCATGTGGTGGTGGACGGATTCACACTTTCGCTGATACTCAAGGATATAGAGCGCGCCTATAACGGCAAGAAACCCACCGGCGAGATCCTGGACGGCGTGGCTGTAGCGCAAGCCGAAGCCGCGCAACGTGAGGACGAAGCACTGATGACCGAAGCGCGCGAGTGGTACGCACACGAGTTCGCCGACGCAGCCGACACCGAGTCGCTGCCTATCGCCATGTGCGAGAACGACAAATCGCAGCCCGAGCAACTTACCACACACTTCCCCCTTTCATTGACCAAAGACGAGATGCAGGCTATGGTCAAGCGTTTTGGCGCCACGGAACATATTATCACCGAAGCGGCTTGGGGATTGCTGCTGGCCGCCTATAACGCAGAGGAAAAAGCCTCTTTCTGTACAGTCTTCTGGGGACGCAGCGACCGCCGCACGCTCTTCACAGCCACGATGATGGTACACACCCTTCCGGTGTTCGTAGGCTTCCGGGGCGACATGACCCTTGCAGATATGCTCAGCAGTCTCGACAAGCAGACGCAACTGACACGCCAGTACCAGTACTACGCCTACCCCGACGCAGCGCGAGACCTGGGTATCAACAACCAGGTGATGTTCGTGTATCAGGGATCCGTTCTTGCCGACAAACGCGGAAGCCTGCACCTGAACGGGGAGACGCTGCCCTTTATCGACCTGAAGAAACCTACACCCGGATGGAAACTGAGTGCCGAGCTTTTCGAGCACGACAATACCTACTCCCTCGCCCTCTGCCACAACACAGCCGACTATACCGACGAATATCTGCAACAGTTGGCACGCACATACAGTACCATCCTCCGCTCGATGGTTTCCGCCGAGTTCGTTCGTGACATCGACTATTGCGACGACGAGCAGAAGTTGTGGCTACAACAATGTAATCCGCAGAAGACAACCGTACTGCCCGCGACCGACGGTTTGGTTGTTCGTTTCAAACAACAGGTGGCAGCCCATCCGGACGCAGTATGTGTGGTGGCGGGCGACAAACGACTCACCTACGCCGAGGTGGACCGCATGACCGATGCCATCGACCCGGCTTATACCGTTCCTTGTGGCGAGTATGCTGTCGGCTATTCCGTGCCACGGGACGAACAGATGGTGCTCGTGCCCCTGTCTATCGCCAAAGCGGGCAAGACACTGTTGCCTTTGGACAGCAGTTACCCGCCGGAGCGACTGGAATACATGAAACAGGATGCGGCCAAATGTCAGAACCGCGACGCCTTTGTTCTGCTCTACACTTCCGGCACGACCGGCGAGCCCAAGGGCGTCATGCTAAGCGAGCGCAACGTGCTGGCATTCTGCGATTTCCATATCCGCCATTTTGGCATCAGCAACCTCAGCCGCTACGCCTCGTACGCCGGATACGGTTTCGATGCGTACCAGCAGGACCTGTGGTCTGCCCTTATCTGCGGCGCCGCGTTATACATCCTGCCGGACGAGATTCGCTTTGACCTTGAGGCCATGCATCACTATTTCGACGAACAGGGTATCACCCACTCGTTCATGACCACGCAGGTGGCGACACAGATGGCTATCAACTATCCCGAAATGCGCACACTGCAAGTGCTGGGAACGGGCGGCGAGAAACTGATGAGCATCAACCCTCCGGCCTATCGACTGAGCAACGGATACGGACCGACGGAGAGTATCGCCTATGTCTGCAGTTATTCTGTGAACAAGCTGGAGCCGAACATCCCTATCGGTTTCCCGAACGACACTTCGCGCCTGTATATCGTGGGCAAGTACGGCAAACAGCTGCCTTGGGGCGCAGCGGGCGAACTGCTCGTGGCCGGAGAACAGGTCAGTCTGGGCTACCTGAACAAACCCGAAAAAACGGCTGAATCGTTTGTAGAATGGAACGGCGAGCGCGTCTATCGCACCGGCGATATCGTGCGCTATCGTCAGGACGGAGCCATCGAGTTTGTCGGCCGCAAAGACGGACAGGTCAAGATACGCGGTTTCCGCATCGAGCTCAAAGAAGTGGAGGGCGTCATTCGCGAGTACCCGGGAATCAAAGACGCCACCGTCCAGGCCTTCGAACAAGAGGGCGGGGGCAAGTTCATCGCAGCCTATATCGTCAGCGACGAACAGGTAGATATCCAAGCCCTGAACGCGTTCATCATGGATCGCAAACCGCCGTATATGGTGCCCGCAGTGACCATGCAAATCGACGCTATTCCGCTCAATCAGAACCAGAAAGTGAACAAACGCGCGCTGCCGGAGCCCAAGATGCAAGCGGGAGCATCCGAGTCCACAGAAAGTGCCGCTCCGCTGAATATCCTTGAGCAGGAACTGCACGACATAGTGGCGAAGATCGTCAACAACGAAGATTTCGGCATCACTACCGACCTGCGTATGGTAGGTCTGACCTCCATCTCCGCCATCAAATTGGCCACACAGGTCTTCAAGCGCTACAACGTACAACTCGACGCCAAACAACTGACCAAAGGCATCACCATCCAAGCCATTGAAAACGAGCTGCTTGCGCGCCTGCTCAACCCGGGCAGTCCTACGGCTGTCAGCACAACCGACGAGCCCGAAGCGCCCACCGAAGTGCCGCTGTCGTTCGCGCAGACAGGCGTCTATTTCGAGTGCGTCAAGAACCCCACTTCCACGTTGTACAACATCCCCATGCGTCTGCAGTTGCCTGCCGACATCAGCAACGACGCCCTTCGTCAGGCCGTACTGACCGTAGTCGCCAATCACCCCGAACTGCATGTGCGCTTCCGCACCAACGAGACCGGCGTGGTGCAACAGATGGAAGACACACCGCCCGTCATCGACATCCTGGAGATGACCGAAGAGCAGGCCGAGGCCTACAAGAGCGATTTTGTGCAGCCGTTCAACCTCAGCAACGAGATGCTCTGCCGTTTCGCCATCGTGCGCACCGACACCCGTCTGTACCTCTATTGCGATATCCATCATCTCGTGTGTGACGGCGCGTCGTATGATATCTTCACCAACGAGATCTGCGCCTTGCTGGACGGCAAGACCATCGAACCCGAGATTTGCACGTATGCGCAGTTCGTCAGCGAACAAAAACAGGCAGAAGCGAGCGACACCTTCGCTGCGGCGGCCGAGTTCTTCCGCTCACGTCTCGGCGAGATAGACGGAGCAACCGAGCTGTCGTCCGACCTGACCAACCCCAAGCAGCGAGGCGAGATAGCCTACGTTTCCGCACCTTTCAACCTATCCGCAACCGAGCAACTGGCCAAAGCGCAAGGCGTCACTCCCGCAGCGCTCTCGCTGGCCGCGGTGTTCTACGCCCTGGCACGGTTTGCCAACTCCGACGAGGTGTGTATCACCACCATCTCGAACGGCCGCAGCAACCTCCGCATCTCGAACACGATGGGTATGTTCGTCAACACCCTGGCTCTGACGGCCAAAGTGGGCGAGCAAACCGTGGAACAGTTTATCCGCGAAACAGCCGACTCGTTCGAGCAGACACTGGCACACGAAGACTACCCGTTCGCGCGTATTGCCGCCGACTACGACCTGACGGCAGAGATCATGTTCGCCTACCAGATGGGTATCTTCAGCCACTACGAAGTGCATGGTCAGGCCATACAAACCGACAACATGGAGCTGAATGTGCCCAAGTTCAAGATCTCCTTCTACGTGATGGAGGTGGACGGCAAGCCCAGTATCGCCATCGAGTACGACAACGGCCGGTACAGCCAGGGTTCCATGCAATCGCTGGCAGAAGCCGTCAGCAACGCTCTGGATGCCTTCGCTGCGGCTCCGACAGCACCGTTGACCTCCGTCAGCCTCATCGGCGAAGCACAGATTCGTCTGCTCGACAGTTTCAATCAGACCGAAGTGCCCTACGACGCCACCCAGACTATCGTCTCGCTCTTCCGTCGTCAGGCCGCAGAGACGCCCGACAACATCGCAGTGGTTTATACGGACCGCCGCTACACCTACCGCGAAGTGGACGAACTGTCCGACCGCATCGCGACCTACATCGTGGGCAAGGGCCTCAAGCATGAAGACGTCGTCTCTGTCCTCATCCCGCGCTGCGAGTGGATGGCCATCGCCTCGCTTGGCGTACTCAAAGCCGGCTGTGCTTATCAGCCGCTCGACCCGTCCTACCCGGCAGAGCGACTCAACTTCATGATGCAGGACGCCAACGCCAAACTGCTCATCGCCGAAGAGGAACTCCGTCCTATTGTTAACGAATACCAGGGCGACGTGCTGCTGACGAAGGACCTCA
>ONXE01000187.1 GCA_900321775.1 uncultured Bacteroidales bacterium | reverse complement strand
CACTTCAACCAGGTAGGCGAGACTCGCACCAACGCACCTGTTATCGACTACCAGCTCGGCGCACTACGCGACGATTTCGACTTCGGCTCCGTGCTCTTCTATCGCTCCGCCGCCCTCAAGGAGGCTGTGGCACGTATGGGCCACGACTACCAGTTCGCCGGTCTCTACGACCTGCGCCTGAAGGTCAGCCAGAAGGGCGCTCTCGAGCACATCAACGAGTTCCTCTACTACGACGTGGAACTCGACACACGCAAGTCAGGAGAGAAACTCTTCGACTACGTTGACCCGAAGAACCGCGCCGTACAAATCGAAATGGAGCAGGCTGTTACACAGCACCTCAAAGACATCAACGGCTATCTTGCCCCCAAGTTCAAAGACGTGGACATGACGCCCGCAGGTTTTGAATATGAGGCTACCGTCGTTATCCCCTGCAAGAACCGCGTCCGCACTGTTGGTGACGCCATCAAGAGCGCACTCAGCCAAAAAGTGGACCCCAAATACAAATACAACGTCATCGTTGTGGACGACAACTCCGAAGATGGTTCTGTGGACGTCATCAAGAGCTTCCTGCACAACGACAAACTCATCTATATTGCTCAGGACAAGACCTGGCACGCCATCGGCGGAAACTGGAACGTAGCGCTCCATCACCCCAAATGCGGTAAGTTCGCCATCCAGCTCGATTCCGACGACACCTACTTCGACGAGAACACCGTTCAGAAGTTCATCGACGCTTTCCACGAGCAGAACTGCGCAATGGTAGTCGGCACCTATCGCATGACCGACTTCGACGGCAACACCCTTCCTCCCGGAGTAATCGACCACAAGGAGTGGACGCCTGACAACGGACGCAACAACGCCCTCCGTATCAACGGTCTCGGCGCTCCACGCGCATTCTACGTGCCTATGCTGCGCCAAATCAACTTCCCCACCACCAAGTACGGCGAGGACTATGCAGTAGGTCTCCGCGTTAGCCGCGAGTACCAGATTGGCCGCATCTACGACGTAGTATATAACTGCCGCCGATGGGACGACAACTCCGATGCCAACTGCGACCTCATTGCTATGAACAACAACAATTTCTATAAGGATCGCATACGCACGTGGGAACTCAAAGCTCGTATCCAGATGAACGAAGCCAAATGAGTTTACTCTCCCAAAAGATAGAAAGCATGTACGACCACGAGCTTACACTCGGCGGTCGTGCTGCTTTTCAGTATGATCTGCTTCGCCTGGTCAAACGCAAAGAACTCCCGATAGGCGATTTCCCGGCCTTCCTCTTCTTCAATCCCGGGCGCGTACATTCAGTCATGGCTGACGTATCCGACGAGACACTCGCCCACCGCCAGTGTTTCCTCTGCCCCGAGGGCCTCGAGGACAAACAGCAGACCTTCCTTTGGGATCCGACCATGCACGAGGGGACTCCACGCTACGCCATCCGCGTCAATCCCTTCCCTATCTTTGCACCACATTTCACCATCTCCACCGTCCGGCACGAGCCGCAGCAGATTCGAGGACACTACGAGGACATGCTGCGTTTCACAACCGAACTGCCCGAATATACTATCTTCTACAACGGCGCCCGATGCGGTGCATCCGCTCCCGACCACATGCACTTCCAGGCCATCCCTATGAACAGCCTGCCTATGCAAGTCTATGTGGACCAACACGGCCGCCTGCCCGAGTTCTGCCCCTCTGCACGCTGGATCCAAAGCAACAGCATTGAGGACATGACGACGCGGTTCTTCGCCCTTGTGGACGAGTTTGCCCGCAAGCAGCAACAGCCCACCTGTCCCCAGGCCATGCCACCCAGACCTGATGACGCCGACTTCAATATCATCAGTTGGTACAACGGCCATTATAACACCGTTATCCTGTTCCGTCGCCAGTCACGTCCGGCCTGTTTCTTCGCCGAAAACCCCGAAGAACGTATTCTCATCAGCCCGGGGGCAGTAGAGATGTGCGGCGTAGCCATCGTCTCTACCGAAGACTCTTTCCAACGTCTCACAGCAAACAAACTACAAGCAATAATCAATGAAGTAAGCATTACCGTATGAAAAACCAGTACCCCTTACAGGTTGGCATCCTGCTGGAGCAACCTGTTATTCGTTTCGTCTTCCGCGCACTCTATACCTGCTCGAACGGTCAACAGTACCACGAAGAGCATTCTGCCACCTGCCATAACGGCAAGATTCTCTTCGATGGGGAAGAGTACGACGAACTGACTTTTACTGCCGAAAACGGCACCTTCCTCATACATGACGTCATCATCGGCGTCAATTTCCACTGGCAGCGACGCGAAGATCAGGTCTTCGAGGGCAACCTTCGTATTATTGTCGAAAACGGCAAACTGACGGCTGTCAACCTCATCGGCGTGGAGGACTACCTGACCTCTGTCATCTCTTCGGAGATGTCCGCCACCTCCTCGCTCGAGCTTCTCAAAGCCCACGCCGTCACCAGCCGTTCCTGGGTACTCTGTCCTATCCTGCGTGGCGATGCCAACACCGAAACAGTCAAAGGCGAGAACACGCCCGAACGACATATAGTTTGGTACGAGCGCGACGACCATCAGCATTTCGATGTCTGTGCCGACGACCACTGCCAGCGCTATCAGGGCATCACACGCCTCAGCGCTGCCAAAGAGAACGTCCGCAAAGCCATCGAAGCCACATGGGGCCTGGTCATCAAAGACGAGAAAGGAATGGTCTGCGACGCACGTTTCTACAAGTCATGCGGCGGAGCAACCGAACTCTTCGAGAACGCCTGGGCGGACACACATTTCTCCTACTTGGAGCCTGTGCGTGACGATGCCGACCCTACCCTGCCCGACCTCACCGTCGAAGAAAACGCCATCCACTGGATCCGCACTGCGCCCAAAGCGTTCTGCAATACGCGCGACGCTCGCGTCCTTAGCCAGGTCCTCAACGACTACGACCAGGAGACTACGGAGTTCTACCGCTGGAAAGTGACCTACACTGAAGACGAGCTCTCCGAAATAGTTCGCACCCGCTCGGGCATCGACTTCGGCACCATCACCGACCTTATCCCCGTTCGACGTGGCCCCAGCGGACGTATCATCGAACTCCGGATAGTCGGCTCCAAGAAAACGCTCCTCTCCAAGAAAACGCTCCTCGTAGGCAAAGAACTCGAGATACGCAAATGGCTCAGCAAGAGTCACCTCTACTCCTCCGCTTTCGTCGTGGACAAAGAGGATGGCAAGTTCATCCTTACCGGCGCAGGATGGGGCCATGGTGTTGGTCTCTGCCAGATTGGCGCTGCTGTCATGGCCGACCAGGGTTACTCCTACGAAAAGATTCTCTCTCATTACTTCCCCGGAAGCAAACTGGAAGCACTGTAACACCTGTGACCTATTAGACCAATTTGACTAATTAGACCAATTGACCTATGAGAAAAACCCTCTTCCTGCTCTTCGTTCTTGGCTCCTTGCTCTTTGTTCCTTGCTCCGCCTCAGCCCAGTACCGCAACACCGGCAACTACGTCACCGTACGTCTTACGCCGGACCGCGCCGACTGGACCTACCACTGCAAGAGCAATGTCCGTCTGGAGCTACAGGTCATCAGGCATAACGTGGCTATCCCCAACGTAACCGTAGGCTACACCTGGGGCTACGAGCAGCGCCCTGCCCTCACGAAGGATTCGTTGCGCATCGACAAAACAGGCAAGACCACGCTCACCCTCCGCGGAGCCGATGTGCCGGGATTCATGACGTTCACAGCCAACGTACGCATCGATGGCGAACAATATACCAACTACATCAACCTCGCCTTCGACCCGCTTCGCATCCAGCCCACAACCACCTTGCCCGAGGATTTC
>ONXE01000063.1 GCA_900321775.1 uncultured Bacteroidales bacterium | reverse complement strand
TATTAACTTCGTGTTATTTAGCCCTGCGGGCTGTTATTGACTTCTTTCCTACGCTGCGCTCCGGACGATCGCTTCGCGTGCGTGTTGTTTAGCCCTGCGGGCTGTTATTGACTTCTTTCCTACGCTGCGCTCCGGACGATCGCTTCGCGTGCGTGTTGTTTAGCCCTGCGGGCTGTTGATGACTTCGTGTTAACAGCGTAGCTCATCAACAGCGGCTCTGCCGCTCACCAACATCGCGAAGCGATCACCAACACGCAGTCATTAACAGCGGCTCTGCCGCTCACCAACATCGCGCAGCGATCACCAACACGTAGTCATTAACAGCGGCTCTGCCGCTCATCAACACGCCGCTCCCCAACACGCAGTTAAAAATCGCCGCAAAATTACTGCTTATTTTGTACATCTGTGTTCACTAATTGCCGAAAAGTGTCTATTTTTTGACAAAACCGACCTTAGACCTTTGACTTTTGACCTTTGACAGCAGAAAAGTGGTGCCGATGGCGGATACCGTTCAGCGATTCTTCTCCGCCACCGGCAAACAGATGTAGGCTGAGACGGGAACCATAAGATGACCATAAGATGAAGCAGACGCCTCGCAACAAGGGGCGTTTGCTTTTTTTTTCATTTTTTTGGCAAAAAGTTTGGCCATGTCAAAAAAAAGCAGTATCTTTGCAGGCGGTTTTAGGTGAACAAAGCAAATTGGATACTACTTACCACATACCTGCGCTCCTGACGGAGACATTGGAAGGACTGAATATCAGCCCCGAAGGCGTGTACGTGGACGTCACCCTCGGCGGCGGCGGGCATAGTCGCGCCATCTTGCAGAGGCTGGAGCAAGGACGTCTCTTCTCCTTTGACCAGGACATGGACGCCCTCGTGGAAGCGGAAAAGACAAAGAACAAAGCCAACAACTGGACCTTGGTGCACGGCAACTTCCGCTACGTCAGAAACTTCATGGACTTCTACGGCATCCCCGCCTATGACCCCGAGGTGCCTGGCAGCGGCATAGACGGTTTGCTGGCCGACCTCGGCGTCTCGTTCCACCATTTCGACGAGGCCGAACGCGGGTTCTCGTTCCGCTTCCCCGGCCCGCTGGATATGCGCATGAACAGGCAAGGCGGCAAGACGGCCGCAGATGTGCTGAACACCTACTCCGAAGACCGGTTGGCCGACGTTCTCTATCTGTACGGCGAACTGAAGAACAGCCGCCAATTGGCACGACGAATCGTCGGGCAGAGAAACGACGAGCCATATAAGTCCACCGAACAACTGACCAAAACGGTGATAGGCAGCATGCCTGCCATCACAGAAGGCGAGTTGGAGATAGACCCGCGCTTCAAAAAAGACCTGGCACGCGTCTTTCAGGCCATCCGCATGGAGGTCAACGACGAGACCGCCGCGCTGGAGGAGATGCTGGAAGGTGCCAAAGCGCTGCTCAAACCCGGCGGACGCATCGCCGTACTGACCTACCACTCGCTGGAGGACCGCATCGTCAAAAACTTCCTCAAGAGCGGCAATCTCACAGGCAAAGTGGAGAAAGATTTCTACGGCAACCCGCTCTCGCCTTTCCGCCTGATTAACCGGCAGGTCATCACCGCCTCGGCGGAAGAAGTGGAACGCAATCCCCGCGCACGCAGCGCCAAACTCCGCATAGCGGAGAAGGTCTGAGAATGGTATTACAATGGTATTACTCTCGCAGGCAGAAACAGCGTAGCTCATCAACAGCGGCTCTGCCGCTCATCAACATCGCGCAGCGATCACCAACACGTAGTCATTAACAGCGGCTCTGCCGCTAACCAACACGTAGTTTGAATGACAATGAATGAAGAAAACGAACATAAAGAACATATCAGACTGCAAGATATTCTGAACGGAAACATCTTCACCAGCGGATGGGTCAGAAAGCAATACAGGCTTTTCGGCCTGATTTTCGTGCTGCTGATAGTATATATCTTCGAGGGATATCAGAGTCAGCGTCAGCAGGCCCGCATCGTGGAGTTGAACCGCGCCCTGCAAGACGCGCACTACGAGTACCTGACAGTCAACGCCGAACTGACGGAGATGTCCAGGCAATCGGTCGTCAGCAAACGTCTCAAAGACGCCGGCAGCAATGTAAAAGAAAGCACGGTTCCGGCCGTGAGCATCCGCTGACCCGGAGGGCGAGAGTCTAAAGTCAAAGGTCAAAGGTCAAAGGTCAAAGGTAATTGGAGAACAGGCAACAACATACGGTTATTCGGTTCATCATCATCTTCGGGGTGATGATGCTGGGCTTTGCGGCTGTGATTGGGCAGATTCTCTTCATCCAAACCAAAGAGCGCAAGAAATGGCTCGCCATCGCAGACAAGCAGGAGAAAGTGCGCAAGGACATCCCTCCCATGCGCGGCAATATCTTCGACGCAAGCGGCCGTCTGTTGGCTGGTAGTCTGCCACGATACGAGTTGATTATGGACCTGCGCGTGCCGGCCCTCCACCGCGGCGGAGACACCCTGTTTCTGCACAACCTCGACGACATCGCCAACGGTCTGGCAGACATCTTTCAGGACAAGAGTGCCGACGAGTATCGCCGCGTACTGATGCGCGAGTTCAAGCAAAAAAACGGCCGATTCAAGTTGCAACCCGGAGCCGTCAGTTACACCCAGATGAAACGCGTCAAGCAGATCCCTCTCTTCAGCAAAGGGCAATACACCAGTGGCCTGATTGTCTCGCCGCGACACGTTCGCGTCAAGCCTTTCGGCTCTCTGGCAAGCCGTACCATCGGAGGAATCTATGGCGAGAAAGGTGAGGGCATCAACGGCCTGGAAAAACAGTACGACCGCCTGCTCCACGGCAAACCCGGTGTGAGCGAGAAAACACACATCAACGGACACACGGAATACATCACCGTCACCGAACCCGAGGACGGGTACGACCTGATCACCACCATCGATGCTAACCTGCAGGACATAGCCGAGAGCCAACTCCGGCAGAAACTCACGGAAAAAGGCGCCGAATGGGGTTGCGTCGTGCTCATGGAAGTCAAGACCGGCGAAGTGAAAGCCATCTGCAACCTCGGAAAGAACGATGATGGCACATACTTCGAGAAAAAGAACTACGCAGTAGAGCGCGTGGAGCCCGGTTCCACCTTCAAAACCGTGAGCCTGATGGCCGCATTGGACGACGGCAAAGTGACACTGCAGGACTCTTTCCTGACCTGTTCCGCCGGCTGGACATACAATGGCATCAAACACACCGATGCGCACAAGTACGACGGCTATCTGACCGTTCAACAGGCATTGGCCGCCTCCAGCAATATCGTGCTGGCCAAAATAGTCACGGAGAGTTACGACAAGAAAGCCAAGAACTTCGTGAATCGCTTGGACAAAATGGGCATACGCGAACCCGTCCCCTGCGAGATTCCCGGCGCACAAGACCCGCGGATTGACGTTCCCCAAGACGCCGTGACGCTATCTAAGATGGCTTATGGCTATTCCGTCGAACTCTCGCCCCTCCAGACCCTGATGTTCTACAACGCCATCGCCAACGACGGCAAGATGATTGCACCATTCTTCGTCAAACGAGTCTGCAAAGAGGGGCGCACAGTACAGAACTTCAGCGCCAAGACCATCAACTCGAGCATCTGCAAAGAATCGACGCTGCGTGACATACGCAAAGCCCTGCACGATGTGGTTTGGGACAACGAACACGGCACCGCCGCTGTCAATCCCTGGGGACAGAAAAAAGCCCAAAGCGACCTCGTTCATATCGCAGGCAAGACCGGCACGGCGCAGCTCTTCGAGGGCGGACGCTACCACAACCGACTTCACCGCATGTCGTTCGTGGGGTATTTCCCCGAAGAAGACCCGCAATACACCTGTATCTGCGTCATCCAACGACCCCAAGGCATCTACGATGCAGGTATGGACTGCGGCTCCACCGTACGCAACATTGCCATCAAAACCATGGCGTTTGCCGGCACACGCAAAGCCGCAGACATGGCTCTGCCATACGACAGCATAGACAAACCGCGCATCAAAGGCGGACTGCACAAGTCCATCCGCAAAGCCGCCAAAGGCTCGGGCGTCAAAGTGGCAAAAGCCGATTCGGAATGGGCCAAAGTGAACGAGCATATGCAGGCCATCTCCGTCTCGGTCACGCCCACCAAAGTGCCTAACGTCATCGGCATGGGTGCCCGCGATGCCGTCTATGCCATCGAACTGACAGGCATGATGGCACAGATCCACGGCAAGGGCAAAGTGGCCTCACAAAGCCTTGAGCCCGGTTCGGCGATTATCAAAAACGGAACTATTTATTTGGAATTGAGATGATATTATCTGATCTACTGAAAGACCTCGCAGTAAAGGAGGTCAAGGGCGAAACGAATATCGACATACAGGATATTCAGTTCGATTCCCGGCAAGTCAAGCCCGGTACGCTGTTTGTGGCGCAACCCGGCACCGTAGTCGATGGCCACGACTATATCGACAAAGCCATCGAAGCCGGAGCCGCAGCCATCGTGTGCGAGCGCACGGACACTATTCA
This sequence comes from uncultured Bacteroidales bacterium, assembly GCA_900321775.1. Lineage (GTDB taxonomy): Bacteria > Bacteroidota > Bacteroidia > Bacteroidales > Paludibacteraceae > Colicola. The sequence goes on along the minus strand of ONXE01000063.1, from coordinate 5,542 downwards.
TAAGGACGGCGCTACCGTCATCGTGGTAGATAACGCCTCGCACGCGTTGGGCCTCATCGCCTCGGCTTGGAACGGCTATCCCAGCCGGCATCTGACCCTCGTGGGCGTCACCGGCACCAACGGCAAGACCACCATCGCCACGCTACTCTACAAGATGGTACGCGCCATGGGCCACAAAGCCGGACTGCTTTCCACTGTAGTCAACTACGTGAACGACGAACCTGTTCAAGCCACTCACACCACGCCCGATGCGCTGGAACTGAACGGTCTGCTCAAACAAATGGTCGATGCCGGATGCGAATATGCTTTCATGGAGGTCTCCAGCCACGCCATCGCCCAGCAACGCATCGCAGGACTGGACTTCGACGGAGCACTGTTCACTAACCTCACTCGCGACCATATCGACTTCCACAAGACCTTCGAGAACTACCGCGACACCAAAAAACAGCTCTTCGATAACCTCAAGAAAGACGCGTTTGCCGTTACCAACAAAGACGACAAAAACGGTCTGGTCATGACACAGAACTGCAAGGCCGCCATCCACACCTACTCCACTCGTTCGCTGGCAGACTACAAAGCCCGTATCCTGGAGGAAGGATTCGACGGGATGTTGCTCGAGGTGAACGGAATGGAAGTGTTCGTGCGCCTGGTGGGACGTTTCAACGTAAGTAACCTCCTCTGCATCTACGGAGCCGCGGTTTGTCTGGGCTTCGAACCCGCAGAAGTGCTGCGCGTACTCTCTACTCTCTCTGCCGTGAACGGACGTTTCGAGGCCATCCACTCGCCCAAAGGCTGGACCGCCATCGTCGATTACGCCCACACGCCCGACGCCGTAGAAAACGTGCTCAACACCATCAACGAGATACGCAAACCGGCCAGCAAGGTCATTACGGTTGTAGGCTGTGGCGGCAATCGCGACAAGGGCAAACGACCCATGATGGCCTCTATCGCCAAGAAGAACAGCACGCAGCTGATTCTTACCAGCGACAACCCCCGCGACGAGGAGCCTAAAGATATCCTGAGCGACATGATAGCCGGACTCTCTCCCGAAGAACAGCAGCAGACGCTGGTCATCGAAGACCGCGAAACGGCCATCAAGACCGCTTGTATGCTGGCCGGAAAAGACGACGTCATCCTCATTGCCGGCAAAGGACACGAGGACTACCAGATTATCAAAGGCGTCAAGCACCACTTCGACGACCACGAAATAGTCAAGGCCAACCTTTAGTCCCCAACCGTAACATTACCGTAAGATTACCGTAAGATAATCGATAGAGCAAGCAACTATGTTTTATTATCTTTTCACATATTTCAACCAAATCCCGGGTGCCAGACTGGTCACCTACATCTCCTTCCGCGCCATAGTGGCGGCGGGACTGGCTTTCCTTATCAGTATGTGGTTTGGCAAGCATTTCATTGCCTTCATGCGGCGCAAAAACATCTCCGAAGAACAGCGCGATGCCAAAGTGGACCCCTTTGGCGTGCAGAAAAAAGGCGTGCCCACGATGGGTGGACTGATTATCATCGCAGGCATCCTCGTTCCCTGTCTGCTGTTGGGCAAACTAACCAACGTCTATATGATGCTGATGCTCATCACTACGCTGTTGCTCGGTTTGCTCGGCTTTGCGGACGACTACATCAAGACGTTCCGCCACAACAAAGCCGGCCTCAACGGCTGGGTCAAGATAGCCGGACAAATCACCCTCGGACTAATCGTAGGTCTGACGCTGCGTTATTTCCCCGCTGCCACGATGAACGAGACCGTTCGTACCACCTATGTCAACAGCGAGCGAATCATCGAGAAATCGCCGGAAGTCAAATCTACCCGAACCACTATTCCGTTTGTCAAGAACCACAACGCCAACTACGCCGACCTGTTCGATTTCCTCGGTGAGGAGAACAAGTACCGCGCAGGCTGGATCTTCTTCGTTATGCTCACCGTACTCGTTGTAGCCGCAGTCAGCAACGGCGCTAACCTCAACGACGGCATGGATGGCATGTGCGCAGGCAACTCGGCCATCATCGGCATCGCCCTCATAGCCCTCGCCTACACATCCGGTAGCACCATCTGGGCCGACTACTTCGACGTGATGTACATCCCGGGCTCGGAGGAACTGGTGGTCTTCCTGGGCGCTTTTGTCGGAGCACTCGTCGGCTTCCTCTGGTGGAACGGATTCCCGGCCCAAGTCTTCATGGGTGACACTGGCTCGCTCACCATCGGCGGCATCATCGGCGTATGCGCCGTAATCATGCATAAAGAATTGCTTCTGCCCATCCTCTGCGGCGTCTTCCTGATGGAAAGTGTCAGCGTAATCATCCAAACCCAGGTATTCAAGTGGGGCAAGAAACACGGCAAACATATCCGTGTGTGGAAACGTACGCCTATCCACGACCATTTCCGCATCTCCATAGAACAGGTGCTGAAAAACGACCCCACCTGCTCCATCCGCTTCAAGGGTTCCAACGAACTCCATCATGAGCAAAAGATAGTGTTGCGCTTCTGCATCATCACCATCTTGCTCGCAGCATTCACCATTTTAACACTGAAGATTCGATGAAAAAACTCGTCATATTGGGTGCCGGCGAATCCGGCGCAGGAACAGCAGTTCTGGCTCTCAAACAGGGCTATGAAGTGTTCGTCTCGGACATGGGTGCCATCAAGCCTCAATACAAACAACTCATGGAGGCACATCACGTGCCTTTCGAGGAAAACGGACACACCGAAGCCCTTATCCTCGATGCCACCGAAGTAGTCAAATCGCCCGGCATTCCCAACGATGCACCACTCATCAGAAAACTGGTGGAAAAGGGTGTGCCTATCCTCTCCGAGATAGAGTTCGCCGGACGTTACACCAATGCGCAGTTCGTCTGCATCACCGGCTCCAACGGCAAGACAACCACCACCTCGCTCATCTACGACATCTTCTGCCGAGCAGGCTACAACGTGGGCCTCGCAGGCAATATAGGCAAATCACTCGCCCTGCAGGTGGCCGAGGACGACAAGCAATGGTACGTGGTCGAACTCAGTTCGTTCCAGCTGGACAACATGTACGACTTCCGCGCACACATCGCTGTCCTCATGAACATCACGCCCGACCACATGGACCGCTACGACTTCTGTTTTCAGAACTACGTGGACGCCAAGATGCGCATCACCCGCAACCAGCGACCCGATGACGCCTTCATCTACTGGCAGGGCGACCCGGTCATCATGAAAGAAGTGGAGAAACTCGCTGCAAGTACGTTCCCGAAAGAGGCTCTCATGCCTTTCACGGCCACTACGCCTCTGCCCGTTCCTGATGCCGAACTTAGTCTCAAGGGCGTCCACAATCGCCTCAACGCCACGGCAGCCACACTCGCGGCTCGCAAAGCCGGTATCTCCGACGAAGTGATAGCTGAGAGCCTTCGACAGTTCGCCGGCGTAGAGCACCGCCTGCAGTTCGTCTGCGAGAAAAACGGCATCCGCTTCATCAACGACTCCAAAGCCACCAACGTCAATAGTTGTTTCTACGCTCTCGGCGCTATGACTATGCCTACCCTGCTCATTCTTGGAGGGAAAGACAAGGGAAACGACTACAGCGAAATCGACGAGCTCGTGCAACAGAAATGCCATACCCTCGTCTATATGGGCCTGCATAACGAAAAACTGCACGAACATTTCGATGGCATGCAGGGCTGCGACGGAAAACCGCTCAACATCATCGACACCAACAACCTCGCCGACTGTGTCCGCCTCTCCTACGATGCTGCCTTGCAATGGAACAAACATGCCGGTGCCGACAAGTCGTCCGAGTGTCAATCAACTGTTCTGCTCTCGCCTTGTTGCGCCAGCTTCGACCTCTTTAGCAGCTACGAAGACCGCGGCAATCAGTTCATGCAGGCAGTTCGCAATCTATAAGTTCAACCACCCTCCCGGACATTTGTCTTCACTCCTTTATCACTTCACTCCCAAATATGCAACTACCCTCCACCAAATATATCGACAAGACATTCTGGGCAATATTTATCTTGCTCGTTTTCGTCGCTACCGTTGCCTTGGCCAGCGCCTCCAGTACGCTCGTTTATAGCACCGGCAACGCACTCGGGCCGCTAATGAAACAGGTGATGTGGTTCATCGTTGGCATCATCGGAGCATTCTGCGTGCAGTATGTGCCAAGCCGATTCATCCGTATGGGAGGATATTTGGTGCTTCTGGTTTCACTTTTCTGCCTGTACGTGATGCTCATCCCGCACAACCCGTTCGTGGTGACCATCAACGGAGCAGGACGATGGTTTAACCTCTTCGGGTTTAGGTTCCAGCCTTCCGAATTGGCCAAACTCTCACTTATCATCGTTGTGGCCGACATGCTCTCGCGTATTCGCAAAGAAGAGGATAAAAGGCATTATTTCTTCTTGACGCTCGGCATCACTGCCGCCACCATATTGCCTATTCTCTTGGGAAACCTCTCCACAGCCATCTTGCTGGCAGGCATCATCTTCCTTATGTGGATACTGGCACGCATCCCCTGGAAATATACCGCATCCACAGCAGCTATCGCCATGGGCGTACTCGTCGGAGGCTATTTCATAGCCAAAACCTGCGAAAAACATGGCATCGGCCTCGGCCCCTTCTCCCGCGCTATCACGTGGGTACATCGTATCGATGATATGGTGGCCGAACATCAGGCACCGGAAGACGACACGTTTGTCATCAACGACGACAACTACCAGCGTTCCATGGCCAAAGTGGCTATCGCACGCGGCGGCAAATCACCCATCGGAGTATTGCCCGGCAATAGTCAGGAGCGCGACTACTTACCCCTTGCCTATGCCGACTATATCTTCGCCATTATCGTTGAAGAGACCGGCATCATCGGTGCCTTAGGACTTATCTTCCTCTACCTGGCTATCCTCTTCCGGGCCTGTTGGGCAAGCAGCCGCTACGAGGACTACGCTGCCATCTTTATGGTCATGGGACTTGCACTCATGCTTACCGGACAAGCTCTCGTCAGCATGATGGTGGCCGTTGGCTTGGGACCCGTCACAGGACAACCTTTGCCCCTCATCTCACGAGGCGGCACATCCGTCATCATTACCAGTCTCTACTTCGGTATCATGATGGCCGTCAGCCGTGAACAGGCCGAACGAAAAGGACTGGAAACAGAAACCGTGAACCAGAGTTGGGGAGATGTTCCCGACATCGTCATCGAAGACCAGGAATAAGTTTCCCGCCCCTCGCCCCTCGACTCTTGACTCTTGACTCTTGACTCCCGCCCCTCGACTCTCGACCCTCGACTCTCGACTCTCAACTCTCGACCTTTGACTTTTGACTTTTGACCTTTGACAACATATAAAATATGAACTATCTTATTTCCGGCGGTGGAACAGGTGGGCACATTTTCCCCGCAGTCAGTATTGCTAATGCCCTGAAAGAACTCGACCCCGAGGCCAACATACTCTTTGTCGGCGCCCTCGGTCGTATGGAGATGGAACGCGTGCCTCAAGCCGGCTACAAGATTATCGGCCTGCCCGTACAGGGCTTCGACCGCAAGCGCCTTTGGCG
>ONXE01000127.1:6463-11746 GCA_900321775.1 uncultured Bacteroidales bacterium | reverse complement strand
GAGTGGTTCGTGGAGGCCTGCAAGCAGAGTAACCTCAAGGAGGAAGACTACGTAGAGTTGCTGGACGTGATGTTTGACCCGACTGTGCTGCCCAAGAAAGTGTGCACCGATTCGGGCGTGGACCTGTTAAAGAACTCGGCGTGCAACTACTATGAGGGTGTGACGCAGGCCGAAGCGGAGGCATACTACGCCGCGCATAAGGACGACTCGGCTGAGCCGTTGTGGATAGGTTTGAACAGCAAACTGGTGAAGGATGCCGAGGGCAATGTAGTGGAGCGCGTGTACCGCGTGGAAGACGGAGGTTTGTACAGCGCAGCGCTTGCCAAAGTGGTAGAGAATCTGGAGAAAGCCTTACCCTACGCCGAGACCGAGGAGCAGAAAGTGGTGATAGAGAAACTGATTTCTTTCAACAAGACCGGCGACCTCAGGACCTTCAACGAATACGCTATTGCGTGGGTGAAAGACCTGCAGAGCCGCGTGGATTTTGTGAACGGTTTCACGGAGGTGTACGGCGACCCGCTGGGTATCACCGGCGCGTGGGAATCGCTGGTCAACTACAAGGACCTGGCAGCCACGGAGCGCACCATCAAGATGTCGGAGAACGCACAGTGGTTTGAGGACAACTCGCCCACTGACCCCAAGTATAAAAAGGCTGAGTGTAAGGGCGTGACGGCCAAAGTTATCACGGCAGCCATCCTGGCGGGCGACTGCTATCCGGCCACTCCTATCGGCATCAACCTGCCTAATGCCAACTGGATTCGCAAGTCGTACGGTTCGAAGTCGGTGACTATCCAGAACCTGATGGAGGCGTACAACGAGGCTGCTCTGGGCAACGGTTTCAACGAGGAGTTCATGCTGTCTGACAAGGAGTTGGACTACTCGCGCCGCTATTCGGCTTTGACCGGTGATGTGCAAGTGGATCTGCACGAATGTCTGGGTCACGGTTCGGGCCAGTTGATGCCGGGCGTGACGAAGGACAACCTGCGCGAACACGGTTCGACTCTGGAAGAGGCGCGTGCCGACCTTTTCTCGCTGTATTATATCGCTGACCCGAAACTGGTAGAACTGGGCATTTTGCCTGATAATGAGGCCTATAAAGCCGAGTACTACGAGCAGATGATGAATGGTGCGATGACGCAGTTGGTTCGCGTGGAGCCGGGCAAGAATCTGGAGGAGGCACATATGCGTAACCGCGCGCTCATCGCCAACTGGGTGTTAGCGCATACCAACGCAGACAAGCCCGAGGCTGAGATTATCGTCCGCGACGGCAAGCATTACCTGCAAATCAATGATTATGAAGGACTTCGGACATTGTACGGCCAACTGCTGGCCATCGTGCAGGAGGTCGTTTCTACCGGCGATTATGCGCAGGCCCGCCAACTCGTGGAGGACTATGCCGTGCGCGTTGACCCGGACTTGCATCAGGAGATGCTGGCACGGTACAAACCGCTGAATATCCCGCCGTACAAGGGCTTTGTCAATCCCGTTTACACGCCGGTTATGGACAAGGAGGGCAACATCACGGATGTGACTATCGACTACTCGGAAGGCTATATCGAGCAACATCTGCGCTATAGTCGCGACTATTCCGAACTGCCTGACATCAACAGATAAGTGAGAATTGAGCTGCCCATAAGCAAGAGTATTGCCAACCGCGTGCTCATCCGCAAAGCGCTTCGTGTTATGGCTTCGTGTCTGTCTGCCGCTGCGCCCGCGTCGCTCGACGTTGGGAACAGCGGCACTGCTATGCGGTTCCTTACGGCCTATTTTGCGGCCCAACCCGGGGCAGACCTTATGATAGACGGATGCGCGCGCATGCATGAGAGGCCTATCGGGCAGGAAGTGGAGGCGCTGCGCGAACTGGGCGCAGATATCGAATATACCGGCCGCGAGGGCTATCCGCCACTGCATATCCGCGGACGACAACTGCTGCGCCACACTGTGCATATCAGCCGGCCCGAATCCACGCAGTTTGTGTCAGCGCTGCTGCTTATCGGCGCAGACGTGACTACAGACAGCCAATCGCGAACAGATGGAGCCCGATTGGTCCGCGGCGGCGTTCTGGCTGGAGAGAAAAGCGCTGGGGCTCATCAAAGAAGAGTTGGAGTTTCCCGGGCTGAGCGACGATTCGTTGCAGGGTGACAAGGTGGCGCTGGACATCTTCCGACGCATCGAACAGCGGCAACTCCGCACGCTGGATTGTTCCGCTTTTCCTGACCTGGTGCCCGCCATTGCCGTTGCCTGTCATCAGTTGCATCTGGATGTCCAACTGACGGGGACGGAGAGTCTGCGCATCAAAGAATCCGACCGATTGCAGGCGCTGGAGGAGAACTTCCGGCGCATCGAGAAAGGGCAGTTCCCGCTCCTGAGTTACGGCGACCATCGCATCGCTATGGCTTTTCTGGCGGCCGGTTACGCGGTGGACGACACCGAATGTATCCGCAAGTCGTACCCGCAGTTTGTGGAGCAACTGCTCGACATCGTGCGCATCATACCTCTACGTCAGGGTTCGCCTGCCCCCACGGGTCGCGACGGCTTGACGACGCTGGTGGTGCCGGACCGCGGGAAAGGCAAGAAACAGGCGCTGTACGACGGCATCTCGCTGGCTTACACGAGGTATGTGTGGCTCAACGACGCTGATGTGACCCCGCCCAAGATCCTCCCACCGCGACTTCCGGAGGCCGACCTGATTATCCTGCCGCTGAGGATGACGTCGCCCAACGGCACGCTCATCGAGCAACTGCAGCAGATAGAATACGCTGCTATTCAGGAAGTTACGATACGCTATGCCAGGCGCGGCAGACCGGTCTTGTGCGCAGGAGCCAACATGATTGTCAATCGCAAGGAATGGCTCGCGTCGTGGCCGCATCTGCATCATAATATCCCCTCCGGCGACGATATGTTCCTGCTGGAGAGTTTCAAACACCGCGGTCGCCGTATCGTGGCGCTGGACCATTTCGAGGCCACGTGCACGGCTCTGCCTACCCTGCGCGAACTGATACGTCAACGCATGCGCTGGGCCGGCAAAGCACCGCATTTCCGCGACAGAGACATACGGATGCTCGGTTCGCTGGTGCTGCTGAGCAACCTGCTGGCGGTGGCTTGTCCGCCTTGGCTTATCGGCAAATGGATAGTGGACACGATGCTGCTGCGGGACAGACTGCGCCGCAGTGTCCGGGAGGATAAAAACAAGCAAGTGTTGAGATGGCTGTGGATGAAAACCCTTCTTCTGACTATTGTGTATCCGTGGTACGCTCTGTTCTGCCTTATCGCAGGCATGGTGCGCTCCGGCAAATGGTGAACTGACCTTAATATACGCGCGTAACCGTGTATTCCAACAACTGAATCAAGGCTGCTTTCAGCGACGAATCGTGGAACACCGACAGGGCTTCTATGGCGCGGCGTTTGTGGGCCTCCATCTGCTGCTGCACGTAGCGGATGCCGTCGTAGCGTAGCACAAACGAGAGGATGGTCTGCTCGGCGCGCGTGGCCGCTTCTTCGGGTGTCCTGCCCTCCAGGGCCAAGGTGCCGGCGGAGAGGTCTTCGGCCAGACGGCGTATCTCGTCGGCTTCGGCTTGGGGCGCGCGTTGCAAGGAGATGAGCAGGGGGAGTGTGGCCTTGCCGTCGCGTATGTCGCTCATCGTGGGCTTGCCCGTGTCCTCCGAGTCCGAGTAGTCCAGCAGGTCGTCTTTCATCTGGAACATCAGGCCCAGTTCGAGTCCGTAGGTGCGGAGGGCCGTTTCGGCGCGCATGCTGGCACCGGTGGAGACCGCGCCGGCTTGGGTGCAGGCGGCAAAGAGGGCGGCGGTTTTTTGCTCGATTATCTTGAAATAGTCGCTCTCGCTTATCCACATACTGCCGTTGGCGTGCAGTTGCAGCACTTCGCCTTTGGCCAGGGTTTGACCTATCTCGGCGACGATGTTGAAGAGCTTCAGGTTCCGTAGGCCCGCGGTCAGTTCGATTACTTTGGCCAGCAGGTAGTCGCCGGTCAGGACGGCCACTTTGTTGGTCCAGCGCTTCTGTACCGTGGCTACGCCGCGACGCAAGGGTGAGTCGTCCACCACGTCGTCATGCACAAGGGAGGCGGTGTGCAGGAGTTCGAAGGCTACGGCCGCGTCGATGGTCTTCTCGTTGACGCCACGGCACATCTTGGCCGACAGGAGCACCAACATCGGGCGCAACTGTTTGCCGCGTCGGACCAACAGATGTTCGGCCACCTGTTGGAGCAAGGGGTTGTCCGAGGCCAGCGATTTTTCGTAGGCCTGGCGGAACTGAGCCACCTCGACGCTCATCAATTTTTCTATGTCAGCTAATGCATTCAAAGCGCAATTTTTACGTATTTTTTTGAAATATCAAAGAAAAAAAGTGATTTTTACACATTTCGTGGCAATTTTTACACATAAATATGAAGAAAAAGTGCTAACTTTGCAGCCGAAATTGAACTGCGGGTTATTAACTGCGTGTTGGGGACTGCGTGTTATTAACTGCGTGTTATTTAGCCCTGCGGGCTGTTGAGGACTACGTGTTTTAAAGAATAAAGACAAAAACAGAATATTAACTAATAATCAAACATACACAAATACAAATGAAAGCATTCATGGACAAAGATTTCCTCCTGCAGACTGATGCAGCGAAGGAGCTCTACCACGAGCACGCGGCGAAGATGCCGATTATCGATTATCACTGCCACCTGATTCCGAAGATGGTGGCCGAGAACAAACGTTTCGACTCGATTGCACAGATTTGGTTGATGGGCGACCACTACAAGTGGCGTGCCATGCGTTCGAACGGGGTGCCGGAGCGTTACTGCACGGGCAGCGATACGACCGACTGGGAGAAGTTTGAGAAATGGGCAGAGACGGTGCCATATACCTTCCGTAACCCGCTTTATCACTGGACACATCTGGAGTTGAAGACGGCTTTTGGGATAGAGAAGCGTTTGAACCCCGAGACCGCCAAGGAGATTTACGACAAGTGCAACGACCTGATCAAGAACGACCCGAAGTTCACGCCTCGCGGTCTGATGGAGCACTACCACGTAGAGGTTGTGTGCACGACGGACGACCCCGTAGATTCGCTGGAGTATCATGACATAGTGGCCGCGGACAAGAGTTGCAAGACCCGCATGATTCCCGCCTGGCGTCCGGACGCAGCGATGAACATAGAGGCCGCAACGTGGGCCGGCTACATAGCCAAGTTGTCAGAGGTGAGCGGCGTGACTATCAAGACGTTTGCCGACCTGCTGGCGGCACTGCAGAAGCGTCACGACTTCTTTGCATCGAA
>ONXE01000127.1:0-6390 GCA_900321775.1 uncultured Bacteroidales bacterium | reverse complement strand
GCCATCATGAAGAAGGCCCTGGAGGGCAAGAAACCGGATGTGCCGGAGCAGCGCAAGTTCAAACACGCGTTCCTGTACGAGATGGCGGTGATGGACAACAAAGCGGGCTGGACGCAGCAGTACCACTACGGTGCCATCCGCAACAACAATAGTCTGATGTTCGAGCGCCTGGGCGCAGACACGGGCTTTGACTCCATCGGCGAGTTCACGACGGCCAAGGCGATGAGTCATTTCCTGGACGAGTTGAACCGCGAAGGACACCTCTCGAAAACCATTCTTTACAACCTTAATCCTTGTGCCAATGAAGTAATCGCCACGATGTTGGGCAATTTCCAGGACGGAAGTTGTCCGGGCAAGATCCAGTTCGGTTCGGGCTGGTGGTTCCTGGATCAGAAAGACGGCATGGAGAAGCAGATGATGGCATTGTCGAACCTAGGCCTGCTGAGTCGTTTTGTGGGCATGCTGACCGACAGTCGTTCGTTCCTGAGTTATCCGCGTCACGAGTATTTCCGTCGCACGTTGTGCAATGTGTTGGGCAACGACATCGAGAACGGCATGATTCCGTTCACGGGCTACGAGCACGACCGCGTATGCCAGATGGTGGAGGATATCTGCTACAATAACGCGAAGAATTATTTTAAATTTTAGGAGTAAAGGAATGGTTCTTACCTCGCAGGCTCGGACGATCGGCAGAGCCGTGCATGGTTAAGGGTTCAGGTCTTTGGTCGGAACGACGCTGCCCGCTGTTCCTTCCGTTCGAAGCCACAAACCGAGTGGCTTCTCCATCCGTTAAGCGGGGACACCTCCGGGTTAATAGTTGAACCAAAGAACATGGAACAAAGAAAAAAGAAAAAAACAGAATATTAACAAATAAAAACATACACAAATGGCAAAAATCATTACCCTTGGCGAAATAATGCTTCGCCTGAGTCCAGAAGGACAAGACCGTTTTATTCAGTCTGATCATTTCCGCATCATCCCGGGTGGCGGCGAGGCCAATGTGGCCATCTCTTGCGCGAACTACGGGCATGACGCCTATCTTGTGACCAAACTGCCGAAGCACGAGATTGGTCAGATAGCAGTCAACTCGTTGCGTCGTTACGGCGTAAAGGACGACTACATCGTTCGTGGCGGTGACCGCGTAGGTCTGTACTATTGCGAGACCGGCGCGTCGATGCGTCCGTCGAAGGTCATCTACGACCGAGCTCACAGCGCCATAGCTGAAGCCGACCCGAAAGATTTCGACTTTGACAAGATCATGGAAGGAGCCGCTTGGTTCCACTGGTCGGGCATCACTCCGGCTATCTCGGACAAAGCCGCAGAGATCACCAAGTTGGCTTGCGAGGCAGCCAAGCGTCACGGCGTATGCGTGAGCGTGGACCTGAACTTCCGCAAGAAACTGTGGACGTCGGAGAAGGCTATCAGCATCATGCGCCCGCTGATGAAATATGTGGACGTATGTATAGGCAACGAAGAGGACGCCGAGTTGTGCCTGGGCTTCAAGCCGGATGCTGATGTAGAAGGCGGCGAGACGAATGCCGAGGGCTACAAAGGCATCTTCGAGCAGATGATGAAAGAGTTCGGTTTCAAGTATGTAGTGAGCACGCTGCGCGAATCGTTCAGCGCAACGTTCAACGGCTGGAAAGCGATGATCTACAACGGCAAGGAGTTCTACCAGAGCAAGCGCTATGAGATCAACCCGATCATCGACCGCGTAGGTGGTGGCGACAGTTTCTCCGGCGGTCTGATTCACGGTATGCTGAAGTATCCTGACAATCAGGGTGCTGCGCTGGAGTTCGCAGTAGCCGCTTCGGCTCTGAAACACACCATCAACGGTGACTACAACCTGGTTAGCGAAGACGAAGTGCTGTCACTGGCTGGCGGTAATGCCAACGGACGAGTACAGCGCTAAAGCGCGGGGTAACGGTTAATGGTTAATGGTTACCGTTTACAGTTTAAAGTTTAGAGATTGTTAAATTAGACTATTATGAACAAACTTCCATTCAAGGAGACTCTCTCCGAAGCGATCCAAATCGGATTCAAGAACATTCTTTCGCTGATTGCAGCGACACTACTCTACATCGTTACCATTTGGATTCCGTACATCAACATCGGCACGACACTTGCCATGAACGCCCTGCCGGCAGAATTGGCCAAGGGCCGTGTGATAGACCCGTTCTTTATCTTCGATAGCAAGTATCGCAAGTGCATGGGCGAGTACCTCATCCTTGGAGTGATTGAATTCTTCGTAATCATTGTTGCCCTCTGCTGGCTGGTTGTTCCGGCAATCGTTCTGGGTCTGTCGTGGAGTTTGGCCGTGCTGCTGTTTGTGGACAAAGGCATGAAACCGCTGGACGCGCTGCACACATCCAACGAGTTGACCTACGGCTACAAGTGGCGCATTTTCGGACTGGGATTCGTTCTGTGCTGCTGTCTGGCTATCGTTGACGGTATCGTTGTCGGCCTTTGCACAGCCGCTGATATGGAGATTTTGGGCGCTGTTCTTAACGGTATTTTGGGCCTGCTGTTCGTGCCGTTCGGTCTGGGTTTGGACGCCGTTATATACCGCAACCTGACCGCAGAAGAAGCGCCTAAAGCCGAGGAGCCCAAGGTGGAGGTGAAAGAGGAAATCATAGTAGAAGAAATTAAAACTGAAGAATAATGGCAAAATTTGATAAAATCCAGGTGATGGCCAAGATTGGTGCCGCACCTATGGTTCCGGTGTTCTATCACAAGGACCTGGAAGTATGTAAGAATGTGGTAAAAGCCTGCTACGAAGGCGGTGTACGCGCGTTTGAGTTCACCAACCGTGGCGATTTTGCGCACGAAGTGTTCGGTCCGCTGGTTAAATGGGCAGCCACGGAGTGCCCGGAACTGGCCCTGGGCGTAGGTTCTGTTGTGGACGCTCCCACTGCAGCGCTGTACATCCAGTTGGGCGCCTGCTTTGTAGTAGGTCCGCTTTTCAACCCCGACATTGCTCCCGTATGCAACCGTCGTCTCGTGCCTTATTGCCCGGGCTGCGGTAGTGTGAGCGAGATTGGTAAAGCACAGGAACTGGGTTGCGACCTGACTAAACTGTTCCCGGGCGATGTGTATGGTCCGAACATGGTGAAAGGTCTGAAGGCTCCGATGCCGTGGTCGAAGATCATGGTGACCGGCGGCGTATCGCCTGACGCAGAGAACCTGAAGAAATGGTTCGACGCAGGCGTGTACTGCGTAGGTATGGGTAGCAAACTGTTCCCGTCGGACAAAGTGAAAGCCGCCGACTGGGCGTACGTTACCGCCAAGTGCAAAGAGTGCTTCGACATCATTGCCGAGTTGAAGAAATAATAATTGAAAAGGAGTAAAGGAGTAAAGGAGTGAAGACAAATGTTTTCGCTGCTCCGAACCGAGGCTCCGATGCTTCGCTCCATAAAAAAAACACAACCAATGAGTACACAACAAAAACTTATGACTAACTGGCGCTGGTGGCTCTGCTCGCTGCTGTTTGTGGCAACGACCGTCAACTACCTGGACCGCCAAGTACTGTCCCTCACATATGAGGAGTTCATCAAACCTATGTTCCACTGGACGGACGCCGACTACGGCAAGATCACCAGCTATTTCAGCATTTTCTATGCCATAGCCTGTCTGTTTGCCGGTAAGTTTGTCGATTGGATGGGCACGAAGAAAGGCTACCTGATTGCCATCTTCGTTTGGTCTGCCGGTGCATGCTTGCACGCTGCTTGCGGTTGGGCTACCATGCATATCGAAGGTTTCGAGAATATCGAAGCCATGAAGGCCGTTGAAGCGGGCAGTACCGCCGCTTTGGGCATCGCCACCACGGGTGTGTATCTGTTCCTGCTCTGCCGTGGTATTCTGGCGCTGGGTGAAGCGGGCAACTTCCCTGCAGCCATCAAGGTGACCGCAGAGTATTTCCCGAAGAAAGACCGCGCTTTTGCCACGTCGGTGTTCAACGCAGGCGCTTCGGTAGGCGCGCTGGCTGCGCCTCTGACTATCCCGCCGTTGGCAGCCAAGTACGGCTGGGAGATGGCGTTCATCATCATCGGTGCGCTGGGCTTCATCTGGATGTTCTTCTGGCAGTTTATGTACGACAAACCCGAAAACAGCAAGCACGTCAACGAAGCGGAGTTGCAGTATATCCGCCAGGACGAAGGCAAAGAGGAGGTTCTGGCTGCTCCGAAAGAGGAAAAGAGTATCTCGATGATTCGCTGCTTCGGCTATCGTCAGACCTGGTCGTTCATCGTGGGCAAGTTCCTGACCGACGGTGTTTGGTGGTTCTTCCTGTTCTGGGCGCCGAGTTATTTCCAGAACCAGTTCGGCTACAAAGCCTCTGAGGGTATGGGTATGGCGCTGATTTTCACGCTTTATGCTATTGTGACAATACTGTCGTTGTTTGGCGGCTATCTGCCGAAGTTGTTTGTCGAGAAGAAAGGTATGGAGCCTTACTCTGGGCGTATGCTGTCGATGCTGATTTTCACCGCATTCCCGCTTTGCGCTTTGCTTGCACAGCCTCTGGGCGCGCACTCGGCATGGTGGCCCGCAGTGCTCATCGGCCTTGCCGGAGCCGGACATCAGGCTTGGTCGGCCAACCTGTTCTCCACTATTGGTGACATGTTCCCCAAATCCACTATCGCGACCATCACGGGTATTGGCGCAATGGCCGGCGGTATCGGTTCGATGATTATCCAACGCGCGGCAGGTAACCTCTTTACGCACGCACAAGCCATGGGTGACGCCTTTACGTTCCTCGGCTTCACGGGCAAACCGGCAGGTTACTTCATCATGTTCTGCTTCTGCGGCGTGGCATACATCACAGCCTGGTGTATCATGAAACTGCTCGTGCCGAAGCACAAACCCGTCATCGTTGACTAATAGCGACTGACCATAACAAATAAAGCCTGTCCTTCGGGACGGGCTTTATTGTGTCTGAAAAGCGCAGAAACATCCATATATTCATGAGACCGCCTTCAGACTGTCTTGCGTACAGCTCGGGACGAACTACTTGCGGATTCTGACGTAGAAAGTGGTGCCTTTCTTGGTGGTGGTGAAAGTGATGGTGCCTCCGCCCGCTTCGACGATGTTCTTGGAGATAGCCAGTCCGAGTCCTGCGCCGGTGGATTTGGTGGTGAAGTTAGGCATAAACACTTTCTCCTGCACGTCCTCGGGGATGCCTCCGCCGTTGTCGGAGATACTGATTTCGAGTTCTTCCGGCAGTTCTTTGAGCATGACGATGATGTCGCCGTTTTTGCGTCCGCTGATGGCCTGCAGGGCGTTCTTGAGGAGGTTGTTGAAGACCTGTCCTATCTGTTCGCCGTCGGCAATACCCATCACGCCCTGTTCTGCGCCCACATAGCGGATGGGCACGTGCTCGCTATTGTTACGGAAGAGGGTGATGACCTGATAGAGTTTGGCCGCAATATCCACTTGCGCAGGCGCCACTTCCGGCAGTTTGGCGAACGAAGAGAACGACGAGGCAATACGGCTGAGGCTGTCGATCTGTTGGGTGAGCATGTCGGTCGAGTGGTCGAAGAACGAATCGAAACGTGGGTCGCCGGATTTCTTGAGTCGTTGCATCTGCTGGATAGACAGTTTCATCGGCGTCAGGGGGTTGTTGATCTCATGCGCAATCTGCCGAGCCATTGTTCGCCAGGCGCCCTCACGCTCCGAGCGAGCCAGCCGCTCTGCGGACTCATCCAACTCGTCCACCATCTCGTTGTAGCGTTCCACCAACTGGCCAATCTCGTCCTTTTTGTTATAGTCCAGATGCGCGTTGCGGCGGCCTATCTTCAGGTTCATGAGTTTGTCAAAGAGTATGGTCAGCGGCCTGGTAATCGTGCGGGACAAAGCAAAAGCCAGCATTACGGAGATAAGCATTATCAGCAGGTAGTACGGCAACACGCGTGCCATGAAATCGTCCAGTTCGGCGCGAATACGGTCGGAACTGATATACGAGGGCACGGCTATGTAACCGATGGTCACGTAACTGCCGTTCTGCAACTCCACGTAGGCGCTCAGATAATCCATGTCGCCGATGCGTTCCTGATAGACGGTGTCCACTTTCTCCGAGAAAAACGGCTCGGGCAGCATGTGCGTGGAAACCAGTCCGTTGTCAAAGATGGCTGGCGACGAACTACCGACCAGATTACCGCTCAGGTCATAGACATTGATGTCGGTCTCGTAGGGGTAGCACAGGTCACGCAAGTCGATATCCACGGAGATGTCCGACAGCGACAGGCGATAGTAGTAGATGTCCTGAATATTCTTCTGGATATAGTGCGCTTTCTGCAAGAGTTCGGTTCGTTGACGCTTGCTGTACGCGCCCTGCGTGAACCGGACAGACACCAGGAACACATACACATAACTGACCAGCAACATCATTACCAGCGC
>ONXE01000091.1 GCA_900321775.1 uncultured Bacteroidales bacterium | reverse complement strand
CACACCGTTCTGCGTGGGACTCAAGCACATGAACCCCTGCGGAGCAGCCATCGGCAAAGATGGTGTAGAGGCATGGACCAAAGCCTACGAGGCCGACAAAGTGTCAATCTTCGGAGGCATCGTAGCTACCAACTGCGAGGTTACCAAACAGATGGCGGAGCTGATGCATCCCATCTTCCTCGAGATCATCATGGCTCCCTCCTTCACACAGGAAGCCCTCGATGTGCTGACCACGAAAAAGAACCTCCGACTTCTCGAAGTGGATATGTCCTCCGCCAACACCAAACAGATGCAGTACGTCTCCGTCAACGGCGGGCTTCTGGCGCAGCAACTTGACACAGAGACACTCACCCTCAAGCCGGAAATGTGCGTCACCGACACCAAGCCGACTGACTCCCAGATGACAGACCTGCAGTTCGCATGGCGCATCGTCAAACATGTCAAATCCAACGCCATCGTGGTCGTCAAGAACGGCCGCACCTATGGTGTAGGAGCAGGACAGATGAACCGCGTAGGCTCTGCCGGCATTGCCCTCAAGCAGGCCGAAGAGTCCCTCCGGGCCGAAGGACTCGACATCCGCCAGGCCGGACTGGTCATGGGCTCTGACGGCTTCTTCCCCTTCGCCGACAGCGTCGAAACGGCTGCCGAGTACGGGATAAAAGCTATTGTTCAACCCGGCGGAAGCGTTCGCGATGCAGAGAGTATCGAGGCCGCCAACGCACACCACATAGCCATGCTCTTCACCGGCATGCGTCATTTCAAACACTAACCGAGCATTCATTTCAAACACTGATGAAGAAAGTTTTAGTCATAGGATCAGGCGGACGCGAGCACGCCATCGTATATGCCCTCAGCCGCAGCGCACAAGTGGACCATATCTTCTGCGCTCCCGGAAATGCGGGCATCGCCTCACTTGCCGAGTGCGTGGCCATCGCCGACACCGACGTTCCGGCCCTTCTCGCCTTCGCACAACAGCAGCAGATTGACCTCTGCGTCGTAGGACCCGAAGCCAGTCTCGCCGCAGGCGTGGTGGACTCCTTCCGCGCGGCAGGGATTCCCATCTTCGGACACACCAAAGCCGCCACACAGATTGAGTCCAGCAAGGAGTTTGCCAAACAACTCATGGCACGTCACGATGTGCCTACAGCCGCGTACCGCAGTTTCGCCGACTACAACGAAGCCATCGCCTACGTTCGTTCCCGCGGGACTTATCCCACGGTTCTCAAATACGACGGCCTGGCTGCCGGCAAAGGCGTGGTCATAGCGCAGAACGAGGCCGAGGCGGACAACACTCTCCGCGACATGCTTGTGGGAGAGGCGTTCGGCAAAGGCAAAGTGGTGATCGAAGACTTCCTCCAAGGCCCGGAGTTCTCCTTCATGGCCTTCGTGGATCATAGTCGCGTCTATCCCATGCCCCTCAGTCAGGACCACAAACGTGCCTACGACGGCGACCTCGGCCCCAACACGGGCGGTATGGGCGCCTATACTCCCCTGCCGTTCATCAGCGCTGACGAAGAGCAGTGGGCGCTTACGCATATTCTGCAAAAAGTGGCAGACGCAATGGTCGCTGAAGGCAAACCCCTTACAGGAGTTCTCTACGGCGGACTGATGAAGACACCCGAAGGCATCCGCGTCATCGAGTTCAACGCTCGTTTCGGTGACCCCGAGACGGAAGTCGTTCTCCCCTTGCTCGAGACCGATGCTTACACCCTCTTCCACGCCATCGCCACCGGCGAACCACTTCAGCCGCTTCAGTGGAAAAAACAGGCCACGGTAGGCGTAGTCATGGCCTCCA
Source organism: uncultured Bacteroidales bacterium (assembly GCA_900321775.1). GTDB lineage: Bacteria > Bacteroidota > Bacteroidia > Bacteroidales > Paludibacteraceae > Colicola. Next base: position 13,208 of record ONXE01000091.1, on the reverse strand, counting down.
AAGGCTACCCGGGCTCCTACACCAAAGGCGCAGAGATAACCGGCGTAAACGACTTCGACGGCCTCGTGCTTCATATGGGCACGACACTCCGCGACGGGCATCTGCTCACCAAGGGCGGACGCGTACTCATGTGTATCGCCCACGGCAAGGATATCCCCGAAGCACAGCAGCGCGTATACGCTGAAATACAAAAAATCCACTGCGACAACCTCTTCTACAGAACAGATATAGCACACTGGGCATTATGATTATAGACGGCAAACAAATAGCACAAAACCTCAAAGAACAGATTCGCGAGCAGGTAACTGCCCTCACCGCGCAATACGGCCGCAAACCTTGCCTCGACGTTATTCTCGTGGGCGAGAACCCCGCCAGCATGTCCTACGTCCGCAGCAAAATCAAAGCAACCGAGTACTGCGACTTCGACGGCGAACTCATCTCCCTGCCCGAGACGACCACGCAGGACGAACTGCTTCGAGTCATTCGCGAGCGCAACGAAAACCCCGGCGTGGACGGAATTCTGGTCCAACTGCCCCTCCCCAAACATATCGACGAGCAATGCATCATCGACGCCATCTCTCCCGAAAAAGATGTGGATGGTTTCCATCCCACCAACGTGGCCAGACTCTGGCTGGGACAAGAGGCAATCGTGCCTTGCACGCCTATGGGTGTCATGGCGCTGCTGGAACAAACCGGCACACCCCTTCAGGGACGTCACGCCGTAGTCGTAGGCCGCAGCAACATCGTAGGGAAACCCGTGGCCAAACTGCTTCTGGACAAGAACTGCACGGTCACTATCGCCCATAGTCGCACCGCCGACTTGGCAGCCGTATGTCGCCAGGCCGACATCCTCGTAGTAGCCGTAGGGCGCCCCGAGATGATTACGGCCGACATGGTCAAACCCGGCGCTACCGTCATTGACGTGGGTATTAACCGCACCGCCGAAGGCAAACTGGTCGGCGACGTGGACTTCCGTTCCGTCGAGCCCGTAGCCGGAGCCATCACACCCGTCCCCGGAGGAGTAGGACCTATGACCATTGCGATGCTCATGCGTAACACCATCGTTTGTTATCAACGTAGAATAAACAAATAATCACACAAATATGAAAATCGGAACACCCCTCACACCCATTGCCACTCGTGCCTTGCTGCTCGGAAGTGGAGAATTAGGCAAAGAAGTAACCCTCGAACTCCAGCGCTATGGCGTCGAAGTTATCGCATGCGACCGCTATGCCAACGCACCGGCCATGCAAGTAGCTCACCGCTCCTACGTGTTCAACATGCTGGACGGAAAACGTCTCCGCGAAATAGTGGAGCAGGAGCATCCCTCGCTCATCATTCCCGAGGTAGAAGCCATCGCCACTCCTACGCTCGTCGAACTCGAGAAAGAAGGCTATCACGTCATTCCTACAGCCAACGCCGCTTTCCTCACCATGAACCGTGAGGCCATTCGCCGTTTGGCATCCGAAGACCTCCATCTGCCTACAGCGCCCTATAAGTTCGCCGACAACCATGATGAGTTTATCGCAGCCGTGCGCGAGATAGGTATTCCGTGTGTGGTCAAGCCGATTATGTCTTCCTCCGGTCACGGACAGTCCACTATTCACACCGAGGCCGAGATTGAAACCGCCTGGACCACATCCCAGCAAGGTGGCCGCGCCGGAGCAGGACGCGTTATCGTAGAGGGTTTCATCCATTTCGACTACGAGATAACGTTGCTTACCGTACGTCATATCGGCGGCACCACCTTCCTCAACCCCATCGGTCACCATCAGGTGGACGGCGACTACCGCGAGTCGTGGCAGCCGCAGGCTATGACGCCGAAAGCGCTGGAAGATGCGCAAAAGATTGCCAAGGCCGTTACCGACGCACTCGGCGGATTCGGCATCTTCGGAGTGGAGATGTTCGTACAGGGCGACAAAGTGATTTTCTCCGAAGTCAGCCCCCGTCCACACGACACCGGCATGGTCACGATGATTAGCCAGGATCTCAGCGAGTTCGCTCTTCACGCCCGTGCTGTCCTTGGCCTGCCTATCCCCGAGATCCGCTTCTTCGGACCCTCTGCCAGCAAAGCCATCGTCATCGAGGGCGAAGGTACGGAGGTCACCTTCGAAGGACTCGACAACGCCCTTGCTATTCCGGGCACCCAACTGCGTATCTTCGGCAAACCCGAGGTCCACGGACACCGTCGTTACGGCGTGGTTCTGGCTACCGACGAGTCGGTCGAGAAAGCCCTCGCCAAGGTCGAGAAAGCCTATAATTGTATTTCCTATAACGTCAAATAAAACATGATAGATCGTTATTCCCGCGCACCAATGCGCAACATATGGACCGAAGAGAACAAGTTCAAAGCCTATCTCGAGGTAGAGATACTCGCGGCTGAGGCTTGGTCAGAACTGGGTGTCGTTCCCAAAGAGGACGTAGCCAAACTGCGTGCCAACGCCACTTTCAATGTGGACCGCATTCACGAGATAGAAGAGGTCACCCGCCACGATGTAGTGGCCTTCACCCGTACCGTCAGCGAGTCGCTGGGGGAGGAACGCAAATGGGTGCATTACGGCCTCACCTCTACCGATGTGGTAGATACCGCCAACGGCTACCTGCTCAAGCAAGCCAACACCATCCTTAGGGACGACTTGCAGCAGTTTGTCCAAGTGCTGAAGAAGCGCGCTAACGAATTCAAATATACCCCGGTCATCGGTCGCACGCACGGCATGCACGCCGACGTCACCTCTTTCGGACTCAAATGGGCGTTGTGGTATTCCACGATGCAGCGCAATATCGAACGCTTCGAGATGGCCGCCAAGGGCGTCGAGGCCGGCAAACTGTCAGGTGCCGTAGGCAACTACGCCAACATCCCTCCCGCCATTCAGACCTATGTGTGCGAACACTTGGGCATCGAGTCCGCAAAGATTGCCACGCAGGTCCTTGGCCGCGACCGTCACGCTTTCTACCTCGCCACGCTTGCGGTCATCGCAGGTTCGCTGGAGCAGATTGCCCTCGAGATACGTAACATGCAGCGCCAGGAAGTGCGCGAAGTGGAAGAGGCCTTCCGCAAGGGGCAGAAAGGTTCCTCGGCCATGCCGCACAAGCGTAACCCCATCTCCTCGGAGAACATCTGCGGCTGCGCACGTGTCATGCGGGGATATATGTGTACCGCCTCCGAGAACATCGCCCTCTGGCACGAGCGCGACATCTCGCACTCTTCTACCGAGCGTATCGTCCTGCCTGACGCAACCATCCTGCTCGACTACATGTTGGCACGACTGATGGGCATCCTCGACAACCTCGTCGTCTATCCCGAGAATATGCTGCACAACATCGGCCTCACCCACGGAGCCATCTTCGCACAACGCGTGATGAACGCCCTGATCGGCAAAGGTTTCGTGCGCGAACAGGCCTACGATCTGGTACAACCGGTAGCGATGCGCACCCTGATGGAAGGCGGCCAGATGCAGGACCTCCTCAAGCAAACACCCGAAGTGATGAAACACCTCACAGCAGAAGAGATTGACGGTTGCTTCACCCTCGAGTATTATATGAAAAACGTCGATTATATCTTTAACCAATTGGGCATATAAATTCTATGCAAACAAATAACATGAAAAAAGCGGATGTTCTTTTAGGCATACAATGGGGCGACGAGGGCAAAGGCAAAATGGTGGATGTCCTCACACCCAAATACGATGTGGTAGCGCGTTTTCAGGGAGGTCCCAATGCCGGCCATACACTCGAGTTTGACGGGCAGAAATACGTGCTTCGCAGCATTCCTTCAGGTATTTTCCAGGGCGACAAACTCAACCTCATAGGCAATGGTGTAGTCCTCGACCCGATTCTCTTCCAGAAAGAGGCAGAGGAGTTGGCCACTTCCGGCCACAACCTCAAAGAGCGCTTGCTTATCTCCAAGAAAGCGCACCTTATTCTGCCCACACACCGCCTGCTTGACCAAGCCAACGAGGCCGCCAAGGGCAAGGCCAAGATTGGCACAACCGGCAAAGGCATCGGGCCTACGTACACCGACAAAGTGAGCCGCAACGGCCTCCGCGTGGGAGATATACTCGACAACTTCGCCGAGAAGTATGCCGCAGCCCGCGACCGTCATCTGGAGATGATCAACTCCCTCAACGCAGCAGCAGTGGCCAAAGGCGGAACGCCTGTCTCGCTGGACGGCCTCGAAGCGTTGGAGAAAGAGTGGATGGAAGGCATAGATTACCTGCGCACGTTCCGCTTCATCGACAGCGAACATTTCGCCAACAAGTGTCTGGCTGAGGGTAAGTCTATCCTCTGCGAGGGCGCACAAGGCTCGCTGCTGGACGTGGATTTCGGTTCCTATCCGTTCGTCACCTCCAGCAACACGATCTGTGCCGGCGCATGTACGGGTCTGGGACTCGCCCCAAGCCGCATCGGCGAAGTGTATGGCATCTTCAAGGCGTACTGCACGCGCGTCGGAGCCGGACCGTTCCCCACAGAACTGTTCGACGAGACCGGGAACAAGATTCGCGCCATCGGCCACGAATACGGCGCAGTCACAGGTCGCGAGCGTCGCTGCGGATGGATCGACCTGGTAGCCCTGCGCTACACCATTATGATTAACGGCGTCACAAGCCTTATCATGATGAAATCCGACGTCCTCGACTCGTTCCCGACCATCAAAGCCTGCACGGCCTACAAGGTGAAAGGTGAACTCACACGCGACTTCCCCTTCTCTATTGACAAGGACATCGAGCCCGTCTATGAGGAGTTCCCCGGCTGGCAGAAAGACCTCTCTCATTGCACCAAAGAGGAGGAACTGCCCGAAGCATTTATTAACTACGTGAATTTCTTGGAGCGCGAATTGGGCACCCCGATTAAGATTCTCTCTGTCGGTCCGGATCGCGAAGCAACTATATGGAGATAATGAAAAAAGCACTATTACGGCTCAGCGACGGCACCGTTTTTCAGGGGTATAGTTTTGGCGCGGATGTGCCCGTCAGTGGCGAAGTGGTTTTCAACACGGCTATGATGGGTTACCCCGAGTCATTGACCGACCCCAGTTATGCGGGCCAGCTTATGACACTCACCTATCCGCTCGTCGGCAACTACGGCGTGCCGGAGTTCTCCTTTCGCGAGGACGGCCTGGCCACGTTTATGGAGTCCGACCGCATCTACGCGCGGGCTATCATCTGCAGCGAGTATAGTGGCGAGTTCAGCCACTGGAACGGCAAAGAGACACTTGCCGACTGGCTCATCCGCGAGGGAGTGCCGGGCATCACAGGCATCGACACCCGTGCCCTGACCATGCTTCTGCGCGAGCAGGGTGTGATGATGGGGTCCATCGAGATTGAGGGTTGTGAACCCGCACCCGAGGCACAGTACGAAGGCGTCAACTTTGTGGCACAGGTGTCCTGCAAAGAGGTCATCCGCTACAACGAGGGCGCGCCGAAGAAAGTCATCCTCGTGGATTGCGGCGTCAAGCACAACATCATCCGCTGTCTCATCAATCGGAACGTAGAGGTCATTCGCGTGCCCTGGGACTACGACTTCAACACCATCGAAGCCGATGGTCTATTCCTGTCCAACGGCCCCGGCGACCCCAACACATGCAGCGTGCTCGTGGACCATATCCGCACCTACATGCTCACCCACAAACCCATCGCGGGTATCTGTATGGGCAACCAACTCTTAGGCAAAGCGGCGGGAGCCACCATCTACAAACTGCCCTACGGACACCGCTCACACAACCAGCCCGTGCGCATGGTGGGCACCAACCGCTGCTTCATCACCTCGCAAACCTCTCCAAGGAGTGGGAACCGCTGTTTGTCAACATGAACGACAACTCCAACGAGGGCATCCGACACATCTCCGAACCGTGGTTCTCGGCACAGTTCCACCCTGAAGCATGCTCCGGACCCGTGGACACCGAGTTCCTCTTCGACGATTTTGTCAAACTCCTCTAAACGCTTAGATTCTATCCATAAGACATGAAAATAGAAAACATTCATAAAGTACTGGTTCTTGGCTCGGGAGCACTGAAGATTGGTGAGGCCGGCGAGTTCGACTATTCGGGTTCACAAGCCCTCAAAGCCCTGCGCGAAGAAGGCGTCGAGACAGTGTTGATTAACCCCAACATCGCCACAGTCCAGACCTCCGAAGGAGTGGCCGACCATATCTATTTCCTGCCCGTCACGCCTTATTTTGTGGAGCGACTCATCGAGAAAGAGCGCCCCGACGGCATTCTGCTCTCTTTTGGCGGCCAGACAGCCCTCAACTGCGGCGTAGCGCTCTATCGCTCGGGCGTGTTGGACAAGTATCATGTGCAGGTGTTGGGCACTCCTGTCGAGGCCATCATCAACACAGAGGACCGCGAACTGTTTGTACGCCAACTGGACGAGATAGATGTCAAGACCATCAAGTCCGAGGCCTGCGAGACCCCCGAGGCGGCACGTCGCGCTGCAGCCGAATTAGGCTATCCCGTCATCATCCGTGCAGCCTACGCGCTGGGCGGACTCGGCTCGGGCTTCTGCGACAACGAAGACCAACTCAACACGATGGTGGAGAAAGCCTTCTCCTTCTCTCCGCAGGTGCTGGTCGAGAAATCGCTCAAAGGCTGGAAAGAGATTGAATACGAGGTCGTTCGTGACCGTTACGACAACTGCATCACCGTCTGCAATATGGAGAACTTCGACCCGCTGGGCATTCATACCGGCGAGTCCATCGTCATCGCTCCGTCGCAGACGCTCACCAACTCCGAGTACCACAAACTGCGCGCTTTGGCCATCCGCATCATCCGCCACCTGGGTATCGTGGGCGAGTGTAACGTACAATATGCCTTCGACCCCGAGTCGGAGGACTACCGCGTCATCGAGGTCAACGCGCGTCTGAGCCGTTCATCGGCCCTCGCATCCAAAGCCACGGGCTATCCGCTGGCGTTTGTGGCAGCCAAACTCGGCTTGGGGTACGGGCTGTTCGAACTGAACAACTCTGTCACCAAATCGACCTCCGCCTTCTTCGAGCCCGCGCTGGATTACGTGGTTTGTAAGATTCCCCGCTGGGATTTGGGCAAGTTCCGCGGCGTCAACCGCGAACTGGGCAGTTCCATGAAATCCGTGGGCGAGGTGATGGCTATCGGCCGCACGTTCGAAGAGGCTATCCAGAAAGGCCTGCGTATGATAGGTCAGGGCATGCACGGTTTCACCGAGAACAAAGACCTGCATGTCGATGACTTGGACGCGGCCCTGAAAGCACCTACCGACAAGCGCATCTTCGCCATCGCACAGGCTATGTATCAGGGCTATGGCGTGGAGCGTATCCACGAACTTACCAAGATTGACCGCTGGTTCTTGCAGCGCCTGCAACATATCATCCGCATTGACGCGGAACTCAAGCACCTCTCGGGCATAGAGCAACTGAATCGCGAACTGCTCTTGCGCGCCAAGCAACTGGGCTTCTCCGATTTCCAGGTGGCACGTGCCGTGGGTCTGGGTCGAACCATGACCATGGATCAGGCGGTTCTGAAGATGCGCGAGTACCGCAAAGGGCTGGGCGTACTGCCTGTCGTCAAACAGATAGACACATTGGCCGGCGAGTTCCCCGCACAGACCAATTACCTCTACCTTACCTACAGCGGCATCAAGAACGACGTCAACTACCTCGGCGACAAGAAATCCATCATCGTCCTCGGCTCCGGCGCCTACCGTATCGGTTCGTCCGTCGAGTTCGACTGGTGCGGCGTACAGGCCTTGAACACCATCCGCGCCAACGGCTTCCGTTCCGTGATGATCAACTACAACCCCGAAACCGTTTCTACCGACTACGATATCTGCGACCGACTCTATTTCGATGAACTGACCTTCGAACGGGTGATGGATATCATCGAGTTGGAGAACCCGCACGGCGTCATCGTCTCCACCGGCGGACAGATCCCCAACAATCTGGCGATGAAACTCGACGCGCAACAAGTGCCCATCCTGGGTACTACGGCCAAGAGTATCGACAACGCCGAGGACCGCGACAAGTTCTCCGCCATGCTCGACCGTATCGGCGTGGACCAGCCCGAATGGAGCGCGCTGACCTCGATGGAGGATGTGGAGAAGTTCGTGAACCGTGTAGGTTATCCTGTGCTGGTCCGACCCTCTTATGTGCTCTCCGGTGCCGCGATGAACGTGTGCTCCAACGAGGAGCAGTTGCGTAAGTTCCTCCAACTGGCGGCTAACGTCAGCAAGGAGCATCCGGTGGTTATCTCCAAGTTCATGACCAACACCAAAGAGGTGGAGATGGACGCTGTGGCACGCAACGGCGAGATCATCGCCTACGCTATCTCCGAGCATGTGGAGTTCGCAGGTGTACACTCAGGCGACGCCACGATCATGTTCCCCGCGCAGAAACTGTACGTTGAGACCGTGCGTCGTATCAAACGCATCTCCGGTCAGATTGCCCGCGAGCTGAATATCTCCGGGCCGTTCAATATCCAGTATCTGGCGCGCGAGAACGAGATCAAGGTCATCGAGTGCAACCTCCGTGCCTCGCGTTCGTTCCCGTTCGTGAGCAAGGTGCTCAAGATCAACCTCATAGACATTGCCACCCGTGTGATGCTCGGCTTGCCTGTAGAGAAACCGCACAAGTCGCTCTTCGACTTCGACTATGTGGGCGTCAAGGCCTCGCAGTTCTCCTTCAACCGTCTGCAGAACGCCGATCCTGTCCTGGGCGTGGATATGGCCTCTACCGGCGAGGTCGGATGCTTGGGCGAAGATGCCAATGCTGCCCTGCTCAAGTCAATGCTGTCCGTGGGTATGCGTATCCCCGAGAAGAATATCCTCTTCGCCATCGGCGGGCCCAAACAGCGGGCGCACCTGCTGGACACCATCAAACGCCTTGTGGCGCGTGGTTATACTATCTACGCCACCGGCGGCACCAGCGACTATCTCAACAGCCTCGGCGTGCCCAACATACGCGTCTATAAGAACGAGCATATCGACGAGAACGGCCAACTCAAACAGCCTATCGTCACCGACCTGATGCACCAGAAGAAGATCGACCTCTTCGTGGGCATACCCGTGGACACCCTCGCCGACCTCGTGCACGACAGCTACTACCGCATGCGCCGAACGGCTGTGGATCTGAACATCCCGCTCATCACCAACGCACGTCTGGCAGAGGCCTTCATCAACGCCTTCCTGGATGTGCCTCTCGACTCCCTCGCCATCAAGGAATGGAGCGAATACAAGTAAATTGACAATTGGACAATTGACGAGTGGACGACTTATTGTTCTATTTGAAAATTGCCCAATTATTAAATTGTCAATCAATCGTTAAATCGTAAATCGTCAAATCGTAAATAATAAAGATGAAAGCTTTAACAAAAACCAACTTCGCCTTTCCCGGTCAGACCGATGTCTATCACGGCAAGGTTCGTGACGTGTATTTTATTGGTGAAGACCTCCTTTGCATGGTTGCCACCGACCGCATCTCTGCTTTTGATGTGATTTTGCCCGAAGGCATTCCTTACAAAGGGCAGATCCTGAACCAGATTGCAGCCAAGTTTCTGGAAGCCACGCGTGACATCGTGCCCAACTGGCTTCTCGCTACTCCCGACCCGATGGTGTCCATCGGTTACCGTTGTCAGGGCTATCCCGTCGAGATGATTGTCCGCGGCTACCTCTGCGGTTCGGCTTGGCGTGCGTACAAGTCCGGTGTCCGCGAGATCTGCGGCGTCAAACTGCCCGACGGTATGCGCGAGAACGAACAGTTCCCCACTCCTATCATCACCCCTACCACCAAGGCCGAGATTGGCACCCACGACGAAGACATCTCGCGCGAGGAGATCATCGCCCGCGGACTCGTTCCGGAGGAGGAGTACAAACAGATTGAGCAGTATGCGCTCGCGCTCTTTGCCCGCGGTCAGGAGATAGCCTCCAAACACGGACTTATCCTCGTGGACACCAAGTACGAGTTCGGCCGCCACAACGGTCAGGTCATGCTGATGGACGAAGTCCACACGCCCGACTCCAGCCGCTATTTCTACAAAGAAGGTTATCAGGAGCGCTTCGAGCAGGGACTGCCTCAGAAACAGTTGTCCAAGGAGTTCGTGCGCGAATGGCTTATGGAGAACGGTTTCCAGGGCAAAGAAGGCCAGCAAGTGCCCGAGATGACGCCTGCCATCGTGGGTAGCATCACGGACCGTTACGTCGAGCTGTTCGAGGGTATCACCGGCGACAAGTTCCTGAAATCCGACACCGCCGACCTCGCCTCCCGCATCGAGCACAACGTCCTCAATTACCTCGGTAAATAATTGACGATTGGACGATTGACAATTGGACGACTTATTGTTCTATTTGAAAATTGTTCAATTGTTAAATCGTAAATCATTTGTTAAATTGTAAATTGTCCAATCGTCAATAATAATGGCTGGTTTTTTTGGTTCAATTAGTAAATCGCCCTGCATCACCGATGTCTTCTATGGCACCGATTATCACTCTCACTTGGGCACACGTCGCGCAGGTATAGCCACCTACGATGCTTCTACCGGCAATTTCCGTCGTGTCATCCACTCCATCTCCTCTGCCACGTTCCGCGTGAAGATGGAGCCCGAACTGCCCAAGTTCCTTGGCAACGCCGGCATAGGCATCATCTCCGACACCGACGCTCAACCGCTGCTCTTCAACTCCCACCTCGGCCGTTTTGCACTCTCTACCGTGGGCAAGATTGGCAATCTGGACGAACTGGCGGCAGAAGCGCTCGAGCATAACATGCACCTCTCCGAGTTCTCCTCCGGACGCGTCAATCCCACCGAACTTGTGGGACTGATGATCATCCAGAAACCGACGCTCGCCGAGGGCATCCGTTACGTTCAGCAGAAAATCAAAGGCTCACTTTCGCTCATACTCCTCACGGAGGACGGCATCGTCTGCGCCCGCGACCTGTGGGGACGTACGCCTGTCATCATCGGGCAGAAAGAGGATGCTTACTGCGTAGTCAGCGAGTCGTCTTCTTTCCTCAACCTGGGTTACACCCTCGTGCGCGATCTCGGTCCGGGCGAGGTGGTGCGACTCCGCGCTGATGGTATCGAGCAACTCGCCGAACCCCTACCCGACCACATGCAGATGTGTGCGTTCCTTTGGGTGTACTACGGCTTCCCTACTTCCACCTACGAGGGACGGAACGTCGAGGACGTGCGCAACTATATCGGGTTCGCTATGGGCAAAGAGGACGACACGCAGGTTGATTGTTGCTGCGGCGTGCCTGACTCCGGTATAGGCATGGCCATCGGATATTCCGAGGGACATCAGGTGCCTTACCGACGGGCTATTTCCAAATACACGCCCACTTGGCCGCGGTCGTTCATGCCCGCCAATCAGGAGATGCGCGACCTGGTGGCTAAGATGAAGCTTATCCAGAACAACGCTATCCTGCGCAACCGGCGTGTGCTGCTATGCGACGATTCCATTGTGCGAGGTACCCAACTCCACGACCATGTGCATCGTCTGCTGGAGGGAGGCGCCAAGGAGATCCACATGCGTACTGCCTGCCCGCCGCTGCTCTTCGGATGCCCGTTTATCAATTTCTCCGAATCGAAGTCGGTGCTCGAACTCATCGCCCGACGCGCTATCGCTGACATCGAGGGGGAAGAGGCGGCGCTCGATGACGAACGCGTCAAGGCCTATACCGTCACCGACTCGCCCGAGTACCAGCGGATGGTGAACACCATCGCCGACAAGTTCGGACTCCATTCCCTTAAGTTCACCAAACTGGAGACCCTCATCCGGGCCATCGGCCTGCCCCGCAACCAGATTTGCACGCACTGCTTCAACTGCAACTCGTCGCACACTCTGGAGAATTAAGAATCTCCTCCCCGCAAGGGGTACATTCGCTTAAGCGCGAGCAATCAGTATTCACTGCTCCGGATTCGATCTGCCATAATAACGGTTCAAAGAACCACTCACTCGAATCCGGAGCTGTTGTTTTTGTGTGTCTTGGCAAGCGGTCCGCTGCAGCACCCTATCAGCACCCTATCAGTTCCCTATCAGGTCCCTATCGGAGATGCGGGCGATATGCAGGCAGAAGTTGATTGGGCTGCGTAGGCACGTTGGATGCACCGCCAGCGGATGTAATCCCAAAGGAAGCGGATGGAAGGTTCACCGGGTCGCGGGATGGTGTGGCCGTGACGGGAGCGGTTGCGCAGCCAGGTGTCGTATTCGGCTTGCCAAGCAGCCCGAGCGACGGGGTCGTGGTAGTCACGCTTGGCGGCTTGGATTGCCTGCTGATATGCGTTGTTTTGTCGAATCATGGACTTGGGCTTGGTCCAACCGTCTTTGTGGCGGGGTTTGTGCTTGATAATAGGTTTATTCGGGTTGGCGGGGTTAACAGAACCATAGTGGTTCTCGTCCATCGAACCAGAGATGGATTGAATCTGATCTTTATATTTAGTAATCATGATTGTTTATTATTTAAGAGGTTAATCAAATAGGGGTTGCAAAAGCAAATTCGGCTTTCGGCTTTCGTCCTAAACGGCGAAAGCTATTATTTTCCTATGGAATCGGCAGAAAGGCCGAAAGCCGAAGGCCGAATTTTGTTTTCATAATTTACGGTACTTACCTCGCTCCAAACGTACTATCAGTTTGTTTTCAAGAGCGAATGAGAGATGATCTTTTACGGTTGACTTGCCCATTTCCAGGGACTCGCCAATATCATAGGCCTCTTTCGTTGAGAACTCATTGTCAAGTTTTTCCAGCAAATCCTTGGCATGACGCACTGCCAGTTTGTCTGTCAGTTGCGCAGGAAGCGGGGACTCGGAATCTTCGGGGAGAAGAAGAGTCATGAGTGCGGCGTGGCGGAGGAGTTTCTCGGAGAGGGTGACGAGGGTGCGGAAGTCCGTATCACTGCAGTAGAGAACCTCGGGGAGTGCCTTCTCGGGAGCGTTGGCAGCCTTGGTTGAGAGCGTAAACGTGCAGGAGTTCGGGTTTTCTTCCGTTTCAGGAATCTCCGTACGAAGAAGGGTTAGGATGGCACCGATGCGTTTGATGATGACAGCGAGGCGCTTGACGGTGGCATCGAAGCTGGTAGGGAGGTGCATCTCTTCGAGTGCGAGACGATAACCGTCGTCGAAGAGGTCTGCGAGTTGCTCGGACTGCTCTCCAGTGAGGCTCCAGAGGATGTCTTTCTTCTGTTTCAAGAGCCATTCCCAGCGGTGCAGGAGTTCGTGCCCGAGTTCGTCGAAGACGTTGAGTGCTCCG
>ONXE01000067.1 GCA_900321775.1 uncultured Bacteroidales bacterium | reverse complement strand
AATGGCGATTACGGGTGCTGTGAGCGAGATGACGGAGGGGTAGACGAGAGTATACAAAGTATACAGAGTATACACATCCATGTGAGAGAGTAAGATGACGGCTCCAGGTCGGAAATGAATTCATAATATAATATAATAATATTTTATATTATTTATATTTATATTATGGCCAATTACCATCATTCATTGATGTGTATACTTTGTATACTTGTATACTTTTCATGAATGATGGTGCGTCGGTATTGCAAAGTCCCACATAGCAAAAAAAATTTTTTTCTCAAATTGCTTGCATAAGTGGAAAAAAAGCAGTACCTTTGCAGTCGCATTTGAAACGATGCATAGAACAAAAATTTGATAAGTACAAACACATACAGACAATGCTCGAGGACCAGACCAACAAAGGGCACTCGGACACCGATATTTCTATTCTTCTCAAGGAGGGAATAGGCAAGGTGTTACTCGCTTCTGCTGAAAGGGAGCGAGCGTTAAGCATTGAGATTCAGCAACTTAAGGACAAGATATCGCAACTTGAGTGCGAGAAGAACAAACTGACGGAAGAGAATGCGGAACTCCGTCGGCAGAATGCTTTTTTGCAGTCCATTAAGCAGAATAACACCATCACCGTCACCGGCAACTACATCAATAACCAGTATAACAACCAACAACAATGAGCGAGGGAACAACCAATATCTATGTTGCAGGCAACTACATCGCCGAGCAGCACATCGAAAGTCAGATCATCAACTACTCGGGCGGGGCGGGTGAGCACGTGTCCACGTTGTACCCGAGCGCGGGCGATTACAAAGCAGTAGTGCAGTGGCTGGAGAAAAAGAAACAGAAAGGCGAGGATATGTACGCCGGAGCCAACTACAACCGAACCAAGATGTGCGCCAATCTATCCAAGCTTTTTGGGTGGGAAGTGAACCCCAACAGCCTGCTCAAGCATGAACAATTGAAGAAAAAGTGAGTTTTTTGTAAAAAAGTGAAATATTTCACCTAATTTCACGTAAAATAGCAGTAATTTTGCACCGTCATTCGCGATCGGCATGGTGATTGCTCGGACTGAGCCTTCTGTTCCGACAGGCTCATTAAGGCAACACCAGCCTCCGCTCTCCCCAAAAACCAGGAGGTTGTTTGGGGGCCCCGGATAATCATCGCGTTTGGCGGTGATTTTTTTGTTTAACAATCGCCAATCCAAAGCAGGCATAATAACCGGTGGGAGGCACGACCTGCGACAATCCTCAGCGCCAACCATCGGGAAAGGGATTTACGATTGGCCATAAATCAACACGATTATGGCAATGAAAAAACAACAACACTTGTGCGTGGATGTGACCACGTACACCGAGAACGAGATGAAGACCTACGACGAGGCCAACGGCAAAATCTGGAAAGACGAAAACGACCATTTCACTTTCATCGAAACCAAGCCCGTCGTGCACAAGACGCGACCCGACCTGCAGTGGCATGAACTGGACGAAAGCCAGCACGGCAAACTGAAACTGAACCGCCGTCACATCCACGTCGAGCTGAACATCCCCGTCAGCGAGTGCGCCAACGGCCACCACGCAGCCGACATCCTGGCTCGACAGTCGGAGCAGTTCGAGGACACGCTCGACCAGCTCAACCTGGCAGAAGAACTCGTAAAATGTGCGCAATGATGCAGTTGGTTGTTATCGAGGAAGGGGGCATAGCCTGCGACGCAGGCTGCCCCTACTACGAGGAGGGCGGCGTAGTGCAGTGCCACGGAGGACCGAAGAAAAGCCATTGTCTGGCCATCATGGAGCCCTGGAGTTTTGACTGCGACAAGTTCAACCCGAAGAAGATGTGGAAGGGCAAGACGCTGCTCACGCCGAAGGAAATAGGCAAACTGCTGGGCACCAAACTCCAAAAGCAGCGCAAACTGTACCCCGAAGATCACGCGGAAATCCACCATATCGGATGGCGTCCGGGAAATTGAAAATTGAAAATGGAAAATTGAAAATTATGTTTTGTTATCAGGAAAGTGTTAGCAAGGGCACTCCAAAACCTTGCACCATCGACATATTCAACGAGCTGATTGACAGCCCGAAAGTAAAGAACATTTGCCGCGCGATTGCTGGATTAGATTCCAATGCTCCGGACTACAACGACCGCAAGCAGGCCCTCAAGAAGAGGCTGCCGATCATCATCCCGCACGCAGCGGGGTTCACCGGCGGAAGGAGAGTCTCGGCGGAGGCGATTCCCAGCGGACTCGCCATGCTGGATGTGGACCATGTCGAAAATCCGCGCGAGTGGTTCGAAGCGCTCCAGCGCGAGACCATCATCGAGAATCATATCTTCCTCGTTGCAATAACTGCCAGTGGACAGGGCCTCCGAATCATCGGCCGGAGAGCCTCCGGCGGCAATTATCCCGGTGGCATGGAGAGTATTGAAGCCGCGCAGATGCGTATGGCTCAGGCGCTGGGGATAGAGGAGTACGATGCCGTTACAAAGGACTTGGCCCGCGCATCCTACGTCGTGCCTCGCGACTACATCCTATGGATGGATACTACTGAGCTCTTTGCAGAAAGGGAGTGGAAGGACATACTCCCTCCCCCTGCGGAGGTGGCTGCGGAGCAGACGGAGGAGTATGAAACCGAGACGTATCGGGGCCTTCCGTATGCTGACATCGTGGAGGAGATGTTGGTGCAGACGGGTAATGCAGGCGGAGCAGTTCAGGGCGAACGAAACACGGTGTATTTCTCGCTGGCGAACTACATGCGCTACATCTGCGACTTCAACAAGGAGTTGCTGCTGAGGATTCTGCCGGATTTCGGGCTCAGCGAGCAGGAGAGACAGGCTGCTATTGTGTCGGCGTTAGGTCGTCCACGCAGGGATCAGATACCCGTGATTCTGCAAGCCGCTATTGCCACGGTGGAAAGGGAACAAGAAGCAAAGAACAATGAGCCCAAACTGCCCAAAGCCTCCGAGATGCGGCTGCCCAAACTGCCCAAACTGCTGCGGATTTTGTGTGGCAAACTGCCGTCCTCCTATCGCCCCGCGATGATTGTCGCTTCGCTGCCGGTACTGGGCACATTGGCTACAAGGATTCGGTTCAACTACCTGGACATGCAGGAGCAGAGTCTCTCGTTCTTCTCGTGCATCACGGCTCCGGCTGCAAGCGGTAAGTCGTTCATTCGCAAGCCCATTGACCTGCTGCTGACGCCTATCAACGAGCAGGACGCGATAGAGCGCGAGAAAGAGCAGAACTACAAAGAAGCGCTGCGTTCCGCAAAGAATTCGAAGTGTCAACCTGAGGATCCGCATGCCTGTCCGCGCAACAACGGTGTGTCGGTGTCCGTGGCCAAACTGCTACAGCTGCTCACGTATGCGGAGGGAAAACATCTGATCGGCATCGGTGAGGAGATGGACACCTTGGTAAAGAGTGAGCGCGCGGGCGTATGGAGTCAGAAATCGGATATCTACCGACTGGCGTTCGACAATGCCGAATACGGTCAGGCATACATGTCCGAGACGAGTTTCAACGCACACATCCGCGTCTATTACAACCTGCTGCTGACGGGCACGCCTAACTCGATGACACGTTTCTTCAAAGACCTGGAGAACGGCCTTGCCACCCGCGTCTGCTTTGCACAGTTGCCCGACACCAGTTTTGCGGAAATACCCGTGTTCGCGCCTTACGACGACGAGGAGAAAGAGGAGATTATCCGCTGGGCAAGGAGATTGGACGCCGAGCAGGGAACGATTGAATGTGAGGGCGTTTCGAGGGCCATTGCTACGTGGCTGGAGGAGAAACGCCAGCAGGCTATCGACGCGGACAGCCATGCGATGGATACGCTTCGACGCCGTGCCGCAGTAATCGGCTTTCGCGCTGGGATGCTCTGCTATCTGCTGGAAGACCGAAAAGAGACCAAGCTCGTGGCGTCGTTTGCCGAGTGGGTGGCCGAATATGTCTTCCGCAACCAGATGGAGCTGTGGGGCGAGCAGATGGAAAGAGAGTTGACGCAGGCAATGGACAGCCAATCAGAGCGCGGTTCTGCTACATCTTTGCTGGGACTGCTTCCGGCAGAATTCACTACCGCAGAACTTATCAAACTGCGAACCAAGAAAGGTCAAAGCGTCAAACTGATGGCTATCAAAACGCTGCTGGCACGATGGAAAAAATCAGGTCGCATTGCCCGCATCGCCGAAGGGCAGTGGAAACAACTGAAGTAAAAGTATACAAGTATACAAAGTATACACATCCATGTGAGAGGGGTACTATCCGGTGCCTCTCTTTTGGTTTACAGGTTGCGGAGGATGAATTTGGCGAAGTGGGCCTTGCGGGGGAAGGCGTTGGCGGAGGTGTACTTGATGAGGTAGAGTTGGTTGGGGTGGAGGGTGGAAGTGGGGATAGTCACTTTGTCTGTGCCTGCCTCGACGGGGATGGTGAGAATGAGTCGGCCGTCGGTAGTGAAGAGATAGACCATCATGCCCTCTTCGGCGTTGGAGGGGAGCAAGAGTGCGCAAGTGCCGTCCGCGTTTTGTACGACGGGCAGCGCTTTCTTGTAGTCCGTATCGATGGTGGTAGCCACATGCAGGGTGTCGGAAACGGCTTCATGAAGCATGCAACTCTTCTCTTCGTAGGCGGTGACGGTGACTATGTATTCGGTGTTGGAAGCCAGTTCGGTGAGGTAGGCGTGATCGGCCGGCGCAACAGCTTCACGCTCGGAATCGAGGATATATTGGTCCTTGTCGGCGTCGTAGCGATATGCGCGGGCATAATAGTACTCAGCATCGGGAACCTCGGTCCAGTCGATGCGGAAATCCGTCGTCTCGATCTCTGATGCCACGAGGCTGTCGGGCTTGATGAGGTAGTTGGGACGGGGTGATATGCCCAGAACAGACATGAGTTGGAAGGCCGCACTGTCGCCGGTGAAGACCTGGAGAGACGATGAGGTGGGGGTGCACGATTGGAGTCTGGGCTCGAAGCGCAGATTGAATGTGCGGGAATAGGTGCCGTTAGCGTTGACGGTCGAGTCGATGAACACTTGCCCCGGATTAAGCCACGTGCCGTCCACTCCGATTGTGTAGAACGTGTTGGCGAAGGCTACGGTGACGAAGGGCGATGCGATGTCGGTGCCGGTAATGGTGAGTGTCTGCGGGAAATACTCGTCTGCGACAACATCGAAGGTGGTGATGAACGTGTCGAGTTGCGCCGGCGTGAAGGTGAACTGTGCGTCGGTGGTTTGTCCCAGCAGGAAGGACACGATGCCGTTGTTTCGCTGGAGGATATTGTGCAGATGGAGTTGATGAAGCGAATCACCGCTGTTGAGGGTAGGAGTGAACGTGGTGATGTTCATCGTGCCCGGGTAGGTGTCGTGCGGAGCGGATTTGGTGGGGTTGTGGTCGTAGGCTTCCACGATGTCGTAGCCAAGCGGTTTCTTGTCGTTGAAGGAGTTGTTGTTCCAGTTGCTGCTGTTGAAAGTGATGTGCGAGACGAGAATGCCTACTCCGGGCAAACAATCGTCGTTGCGTCCATCCCAGCCTGTGCGCTGGCGGTTCTCCAGCAGAAAATACTCGGCAGGCGAAGGTGACATGGGTGAGAGGTTGTGCGTGGTTGTAGCCAGCAGGAAGGAGATGTCGTTCTCCTCCAGTGCAGGCAGCGAATAGAGTCCGTCGTTGCTGATCTGCGTGGGTATGTGCCAACCCATCATAAAGCGCTCGAAGGCGGAGTAGAGGGGCGGGGTGCGGCCCAGGTTGTTGTAACTGCCGCTGCACATGATGTCCCAGGTGCCGATGGTGTAGATTTTTTCCTCGGATTTGTTGTTGGAGGTGTTGTAGAGGTCGGGCAGACCGAGCACATGCCCAAACTCGTGGCAGAATGTACCTATACCTGCCATGTTGGCTCCTTTGTTGCCTCGCAGTTCGGCTGTGACGAGGTACGAACCGAAGTTTTTCCCGCTCCATTTGGGACCACCGCTTATTCTGCTTTGGTGCGGCCAAAGAGCATCTTCGGGGCCACCTTCGGCTTCGCTGTAGCCGGCGAAGAAAATGGAGATATTGTCCACTTCGCCATCGTTGTTGGCATCATAGACTGAGAAATCGACGCCATCATTGCCTGCAAGGTTGATCATCTCTACCACCATTTCGCGCGCGTTCTTGTAGTGCGAGGAGCCGGAATTGCCTCCGTAGTAGGCCATGTTGTGTGAGACCGTGTATGGCCCATAGACATCGAAAGTCAGTTGCAGCAGGCCGTTGGAGGAGAGGAAGTAGTATTCGCGTGCCGAGCCCGTTCCGCCGTTCTCGCTATACCCTGTCTGGTTGAGCATTCGGGTGAACGCAGCCTGAGGGTCTTCAATGGAGAAGGGTTGGTCGGGGAAGGCACAAAGAAGGACGGGTACACGTACTGTACCCGTCCGAGGAAATGAGGAGGATAATTCTATCCCCGCCTGCTCGCCTCGTACTGACAGCACGAAGCCGAGACATAGTATCAGGCTAAGCAGGCGTCTCAAGGTTTGTTTACTTTACGAACTTGGTGTCGCGAGGCAGGCTGTTAATCTTCTCACGGAAGAGTTTGGTCTCAGCCATGTCGTGCACTTTGGTAAGCGGCTTGTAGAGTTTCTCGCCTCTTTCACGAGCAGGAGCGCTCTGGAAGACGTCGAGGTTGCGGTCGTAAACATACGGATCCTCGAAGGCAATAGTCTCGTCAACCCAGCTATAGGTCTCAGAAGCCTCGTCGAAGTGCCAGTGGCAGCCGTAGCCGTAGAAGTTGTTGTTGCTGTCAGCCTCGGTGGACTTGAGCGCTTTGGCTACAAGGTGGTGACCCTCGATAGACTGCATGTAGTTGGATGCAGCATAGTTGTCGTCTAAATAGACGTAACCGCTAACGCCGAACAGGTCAGGCAGGTAGGAGCTGTAGTAGGCATCTTCGCCGTAGCCCTCAGCAGTAGAGTGGTACGAGTAAACTTTCAGGTTCGTACCGGTGCAACCCTGCTCGCCGGCGTCCTTCATGTTCTGTGTAAATGCGGTCTGCTTGTCACCCTTGTTGAGGTTCTCGAGGAAGAGGTGCATGTGGGTGTTGTACAGTTCGTTGACCTGACCCGTAGGCATGCACTGAGCATAGAGGGTGTCGTAGATGTACCATTCGCCAAGGCAGAAATAGGTGCCCTTTTCGCGGTTGTTAGCCCAACCCGGAGCGAAGTACATAGGAGCATAGGTCTCGAAAATACCACCCTTGCTGGCGCCGGCAAACTCACCCGAGTTGTTCAGATAGAAACCGGCGGTGAACAGACCTACATAAGCCTGAACGAGTTTTACGTAATAGGATTCACCGCTGCCCGACTGGATGGTGTCGAGTTCGTCGCCATAGTAAGCGGTATCCGAGATACCGACGTAAGCGCCTGTAAAGGCGAGGTTCTTGATCCAAGGAATAACCGTTACTTTGCAGACACTTTGGAGGTCTTTGTACTTAACGGTAATGTTAGCGGTACCCTCTTCCAAAGCTGTAATGGTACCGTTCATAGATACGACAACAACGGTGGTATCGGAGGAACTCCATACCAGTTCGTCGCTATTGTAGGAGGCTTTCTCCGGAGTAACCACGATGGAAAGACGGCTTTCCTCGCCGGTGTTGAGCGTCAGCTCGCTGGGGTTAATCTGAATACCCGTAACGGCGGTCTTTTTGTCGTCTTTGCAAGCGGTGAAAAGAACTGCAGCACCCAAAATAACAGCTGCAAAAATACTCTTTTTCATAATGATACTTTTATTAAATTAATACTTTTTTTCTTTTATTTATCCTGCATGTAAGGATTGTAGTTGAGTTCGGAGGCCGGGATAGTCATCGTGTAGATGGTCTCGTCGGTGTACTCGATGGACTTGCCGCCATTGTACAGGTGGTTGGAGCCGCGGTACACTTTGTCCTTGTCACGAGGAGCGGTCTCGTCGTAGTAGTTGTAACTCAAGCGGCGGAAGGTCTGCAGGCCATAACCTTCGCCCCACATCTCCAAGCGCCAGTTGCGGTACAACTCCTGGAAGAACTTCTGGCGGTCGGTGCTAATCTCGTTTTTGAAGTTCTGGTAATCCGTAGCCGCGTTGGGGTCGTCGAGATCGAGACGCTGCGAGAGGATAGCATCCAGATAGTCGGTGGCCTTGTTGAGGTCCTGGAGGTAGTAAGCAGCTTCGGCAGCGATGAGGTAGATGCTCTCTATACGCATGAAGACGTTGTCCGAAAGCCACTCACGGTCAATCTTGTCTGCTGCGGTGGAGGTAGGCGATACAGCAGAGAAGAACTTACCGTCCGGGCAGAGGGTGAAGCTGGGGTTCTTGGAACCGTCGTTGAACCAGTACTTACGTCCATCCCAGCTGGGGATCTGGTCGTAGAGGTTCTTGTCGATTACCTTGGTGTCGCCTGCCCAAGCGTAGGAGTAGGAGTGGATATCCACCTGTCCGAAGAAACTACCCAGACCGGTAGCGGTCTCTACAGATACGTTCTCACCCCACATCCAAGACTCTTCGTTCACGTCGTTGAAGCCGGTAGCACACAGGCGGCTGTTGGGGATGATGCGGTAAGCGCCGGAGTTGATAGCATCCTCAGCGTACTTGAGTGCTTGTGTCATCGGCTCAGCTACCAACGGCATGGTCTCGTCGTAATCCTTGGCGAGGCGTGCTTTGTTGATATACGAATAAGCCAGAATACCACGAGCGACGTTGATGTCGGTCTCCAGTTTGTTTTCGCGAGAGTAGTGTCCTTCTGCAGCCTGGAAATAGGCGATAGCGGTCTCAAGGTCCGTCTCTACCTGAGCGTACACGTCGGAAAGCATAGCCATAGGCTGCACCTCCTGGTAGTTAGTCTCATTGTAGAGCGGGAACGCAGGGTAGTTGGTGATGAAGAATCCATCCTTATACACGTGGCTCATCGTCGGGCAGAAGAAGCGTGTGAGAGCGGTATAGACGTATGCACGCATGGTGAGCGCCTGTGCATAGTAGTCCATAACCTCGATATCAGCCTCAGTATAGAGGTGGGTGGTGTCACCCTGGTCGTTGAGGACATAGAGGCCGTGGTTGGGCAGGCCGTACACTCTCACGGAATCCAGTACCGTATAGTCGGTATTGACGAAGTGTACATAATCGTTGATGTTGTACATCATACGGTAGAAGAGGGGCCAGATATAACCGCTACGCTCGGCACGTGTCTCCTGTTGCTCGTCTTGGTAGAACCAGCCGTAGTTTTTGGAGGTAAGTGCCATATCGCCACTCAACAGGTCGCCGTACATATCGAAGGAACGGATACCGAATTGGTCGTGGTCGCTAAAGCCGTACATCAGCGAGTAGATACCCATCATAGCTCCACGCAGTCTGTTCAGCGCGTTCGAATACTGAGACTCTGTGATAGTGGAACCTGCGGGGTCGGTCTGCAAGTAGTTCTCTGAGCAGGATCCGAAGATCAGCGTTGCTGCCAGAATCAGTGCAATTTGTATTTTG
>ONXE01000206.1 GCA_900321775.1 uncultured Bacteroidales bacterium | reverse complement strand
CCGTCGAAGACCAGTCCTTTGGTTTCTGCGGGCAGGCTGTCGATGTGCTTCTCCAGCATCTGGATGGTCACCTCGTCCGGCACGAGTTGTCCCTGGCTGATGTACGAGTTGATGAGTTTGCCCAACTCGCTTCCGGAAGCCATCTCTGCACGCATCAACTCACCTGTCGAGAGGTGCGTCAGCCCGTATTTGTTTACTATCAGATCCGATTGTGTGCCCTTGCCGCAGCCCGGGGCGCCACATAAAATAATGTTTAACATATCTTTTTGTACCTTTTAAAACTAATTGATTCCAAAATTAACCCTTAAATGCACGGCTCTGCCGATCATTCGAGGCTCCGCCGAGATAAGAACCATTAACCATGAACCCTTAACCATGAACCCTTAACCATTTACCATTAACCATTAGCCAGTTCGTACACCTCGGGCAAGTTGCGGGCATAGCCGTCGATGTCAAGTCCGTAACCGATGATAAAACTGTCCTTGATGTTCAGGCCGATGTATTTGGGCTTGACGTCGTGGTAGATAAGTTTCATGGGCTTATGGACAAACGCGCAGATCTCGACGGTCTTGGCGCCGATTTTCTTCAGCTGGTCCACCACCTCGTGCATCGTCAGGCCGGACTCGACTATATCTTCCACGATAATCACGTCGCGGTCGCGTACATCCACATCCAGTCCTATCAACTCGCTGACGCGCCCTGTCGAACACGTGCCCGCGTAGGACGACATCTTCATGAACGAAACGACGCAGTCGAACTCCACCTCTTTGACCAAGTCGGAGGCGAACATAAACGCGCCATTGAGCATTACCAGGAAGATGGGGTCTTTGCCTGCGTAATCGCGGTTCAACTGATCTGCGAGACGAATGACAGCCTCGTGGATTTCATCTCTTGGGATAGACGGCACAAACGTGCGCCCGCCGTATCGAACTTCCTCTTTCATCATTTCATTAAAACGACCTCCTCATCGTGAACGGTATATATTCCGCCGGTTTCCAGTAGTTCCGGCAATTGTTTCTGTAGAACATCCTTGAGTTCGTCCATCACCTCGTTGGCCTCGTCCTGCGTGCGGAAGTTGCCCACACGAACCCGCCAGAAGGGGGCGTTGTAGGTGCGATAGACGTCCAGACCGAGGTTCAGGTTACGCACTTTCTCGGCTATGTCGGACGACTCCCGGGCCGCCACTCGCTGGTCGTTGGAGGAGTAGATCTGGATTCGGAAGCCGTTCTTCACCGCTTCGTATTTGCGTTCCACACCCATGGTCCGGCTGAGGAGCAGCTGGTTGACGCTTTCGCTCTGGTGCACCTCGACCTCGGGCTCCATTTCCTCGAACAGAGGCAGACGTGCAGGTATGCTGTCCGCATCCTGCGCCATCACCGGCCACACGAGGCACATGAGTCCTATCAGTAGTATATATCTAATTCTTTCCATTTTCAATTTTCCATTTTCCACGGCTCTGCCGATCGTATGAGGCTCTGCCGAATTAAGAATTTTCCATTTTCAATTTTCCATTTTCAATTTTCGGCTACGTTAGTAGCGGAACGATGATCCGCCGACGAACTCACGCAGCATGGATGTAGGCGGTATCTCCTTCTCGGGAATCTGTTCTACGTAGGCCAGAAGGTTGAGCAGTCGGTACGCCTCGGTATATTCGGGGCAGGACTTGGGCACCTGGCTCAAGAGCGGTTCAGCGTGACGTTTCAGTACAGACAACTCGAAGATAAGGGCGGAGTTGAACATCGCGTCTGCGTTCTCCTGGAAGGGGTATATCCATTTCTCCTCGCCGCGTACGACAGACGCGTGGCGGGCGATGGTATCCTGGGCCGAATAGCCACGGTAGCGGTAGTCGCGCACCACACGTCGAATCAGGCGCGTGTCCGTAGTGGGAATCCAGTTGTGGTTGTCCACATTGATGGTCGTCAGGGCCGACACGTAAATGCGGAAAGTCAGGTGGCTGGGGATGTTGGGAATGAGGTCCGGATTGAGCGCGTGGATGCCTTCCAGGATGATGACGTTATCGGGCTCAATCTTCAGTTTGTTGCCCTGATAGTAGCGCTTGCCGTCCTCGAAATTGTACGTCGGCAGCGACACCTCTTTGCCGTCCAGCAGGTCCTGCAGTTGTTGCCTGAACAGGTCCAAATCCAGTGCATGGATATCCTCGAAGTCGTAGTCGCCTTTCTTGTCCTTGGGTGTATCTACGCGGTTGACGAAGTAGTTGTCCATCGAGATGACCACCGGGCGTATGCCGTTGACCATCAGTTGAATCGTCAGACGTTTGGAGAAGGTGGTCTTGCCGGACGACGAGGGTCCGCTGATGAGGATGAACTTAGGCCGTCCGCCGGGTCGGTTGGTGATCATGTCGGCGATGATGCCCACTTTTTTCTCGTGCAGCGCCTCAGCCAGTTTGATCATCTCGAAGGCCCGAGGTGTGCGGCAAAGGGCGTTCAGTTCGCCTATGTTGCTGATGCCGAGCAGTTTGTTCCAGCCCACATACTCGCTGAAGATCTCGAACATCTTGTCCTGCGGGACAGCCTCTTCCAGACAGTCGGGGTGGTGTCGGTTGGGGATGCGGAGCAGCATGCCGTCGAAATACGGCTCCAGGTCGAAGATGCTCAGGTAGCCGGTGCTGGGGGCCAGTACGTCGGTGTAATAGTCGATGTAGTCGCCCATGCGGTAGTAGCGGATGTAGGGATTGCTGAGCGTCTTGAATAGCGTCTTGGCGCCATCGGGTCGTTCGCCGAACAGTTGCATCACCTGCGA
>ONXE01000070.1 GCA_900321775.1 uncultured Bacteroidales bacterium | reverse complement strand
CACCGTCGCACCCTTGGCTTGCGCCTCACGCGTCATCTTACGCAGGTTCTCCATGTAGTCCGGAACCGACGCATAACGAACCGGGTCCGTTATCTTCTGGTCGTTGTGCCCGAACTCCAGAATGACGATGTCGCCCTTGCTCATACGGTCCAAAACGACCTGCCAGCGACCCTCCACCTGGAACGATTTGGTCGAACGACCGTTCATCGCGTGGTTCTGTACAACGATTTTATCGTTGAGGAATGTGGGAAACACCTGTCCCCAGCCCACTTCGGGCGAAATGTCCAATTCGGTTTTGTCTGCCATCGTACTGTCACCCACCATAAACAGAGTGACCGGTTTTTTGCCTGCCGAAGCGGTCAGAAGTACGAGCGCAAAGGCGAGTAAAATCTTCTTCATGTTTGTCGTATTATTTGTCAATTTGGAGTGCAAAGTTAATCAAAAAATCTGAAATACACAAGTTTTTGCCAAAAAAGTGCGCCTTTTTTTATCTTTTTTGCGATTTTTCTTGTGTATTTCAAAAAAAAGCAGTACCTTTGTGTGCTGTTTCAAACAAAAACAATTGTGTCACATGTTAATCGAAGCTAATCCTTTTAAGGTATTTGCAGGCTCAAAAGGCGGAGCGCTGGCGCAGCGTATCTGCGATTATTTGGGCTGCTCGCTCGGGCGAGTTAATGTAGAACATTTCTCGGACGGAGAGTTTGCCGTCTCTTTCGAAGACTCAGTCCGGGGACAATCTGTTTATCTGGTTCAATCCACCTGTCCGTCTTCGGACAATCTGATGGAACTGCTGCTGATGATCGATGCGGCGCGGCGCGCGTCTGCATACAAGGTCATCGCTGTTATCCCCTACTTCGGTTGGGCGCGTCAGGATCGTAAGGACAAACCCCGTGTCAGCATCGGCGCCAAACTGGTGGCTAACATGATTCAGACTGCAGGAGCCGACCGCGTCATCACGCTCGACCTCCACGCAGACCAGATTCAGGGCTTCTTCGACATCCCCGTCGATCACCTCTACGGCTCGTCTATCCTGGCCGACTACATCCAGTCGCTCAACCTCGAGAACCTCATCATCGCCTCTCCTGACGTGGGCGGCAGTAAGCGCGCAGCCAACTTCTGCAAGAAACTGGAGCGCCGACTCAAACACGAAGTGCCGATGGTCATCTGCTACAAGCAGCGTCTCAAAGCCAACCAGATTAGCGAGATGCGTGTCCTCGGCGATGTAGAAGGCAAAGACGTGGTTATCGTGGACGATATAGCCGACACCGCCGGCACGTTGTGCAAAGCTGCGGCTGTGATGAAAGAGTGCGGAGCCAACTCCGTACGCGCCGTTGTTACACACGGTATCATGTCCGGCAACGCCTGCGAGAAAGTGATGAACTCGCAACTCGAGAGCCTCATCTTCTCCGACTCGCTGCCTTTCGATACGGAGAAATGCCCCAAAGTGCAGGTAATCACCATGCAACGCGCTTTCTCCGAAACCATCAACGCAATCCAGACGCATACCTCTATCTCCGATAGAAACCTGCGTTAATTAGTATAAAACAATTGGTTATAAACCTGATTCGACCTATACGACTCTTGGAACTGATACTGTCGGTACTGTTCCTCTCTCTTCTGAGCTGCTCGCGTGCGGGCAGCTCAGATAAGTCGATTCAGGCTGCCGACTTCTCCGCCGATTCTGCCTATCGTTACATTGAGGAGCAAGTGGCTTTCGGCCCGCGCGTGCCCGGTACGCCTGCTCATGAGCAGTGTGCCCGTTACTTGCGGGACAAACTGACCGAGTTTGGCGCTACTGTTCGGGTGGAGCAAGGACAATTGCCCAACTACGCCGGCGAACCCCAGCAGATATATAATATAATAGGTTCGTACGCGCCCGAAGCCAAGCAACGCATCCTCCTTTGTGCCCACTGGGACTCCAGACCCTGGTGCGATCAGGAGGAGAACTACGACGACCGCATGCAACCCGTGCTCGGGGCCAACGACGGTGCCAGCGGAGTAGGGGTTCTGCTTGAACTCGCCCGCCAATTTTCCATTTTCCATTTTCCATTTTCCATTGGCATCGACCTCGTCTTCTTCGACGCCGAAGACATGGGCACGCCCTCGTTCTACACGGGCAAGGAGCGCGAGGACACCTGGTGTCTGGGCTCGCAGCTGTGGGCCCGACAGCGCAAAAAGGACGGCACCTCCAAGGCGTACGAGTTTGGCATTCTGCTCGATATGGTTGGCTCGCCCGACGCGGTCTTCCCCAAGGAATATTACTCCCTGCAGTATGCCTCGCCTTACGTGGAGAAAGTGTGGCGCATGGCCTCGCAACTGGGCTACGGACGCTATTTCCGCGACACCCGCAGTTATCCGCTTACCGACGACCATTACTACGTCTGCACAGTGGCCGGCATCCCCTGTCTGGATATTATCCACTACGACGCGCATAATGGTACCGGTTTTGCCCATTACTGGCATACTACCCACGATGACATGCAGAACATCTCCAAGACCACGCTCGACGCCGTCGGGCGGACGCTTATGACGCTAATACAGAATGAATATGCTCGAAATAACTAACTTACACGCCTCCGTGGGCGGCAAAGAAATACTCAAGGGCCTCAACCTCCGCATCGGCGAAGGCGAGATACACGCGCTCATGGGGCGCAACGGAGCCGGCAAATCCACCCTCTCCGCAGTCCTGACAGGCAATCCTGCCTACACGGTCACCGAGGGCTCCATCACCTTCAACGGCAAGGATATGCTCTCCCTCACGCCCGACCAACGCGCCAACGAAGGACTCTTCCTCTCCTTCCAATACCCCGTGGAGATTCCCGGCGTGTCAATGGTCAACTTCCTCAAGGCTGCAGTCAACGCCAAGCGCCAGTATCAGGGACTCGAACCGCTTTCTGCCACCGAGTTCCTTCGCCTCAAGCGCGAGAAAGAAAAACTGCTGGAGATAACCGCCGGCATGCAGAACCGCTCCGTCAACGAGGGGTTCTCCGGAGGCGAGAAGAAGAAAAACGAGGTCTTCCAGATGGCGATGCTCCAGCCAAGCTTGGCTATCCTCGATGAGACCGACTCCGGCCTCGACGTGGATGCCCTGCGTATCGTGGCCGACGGGTTCAACAAGATCCGCACGCCTCAGATGTCCGCCATCATCATCACGCATTACGAGCGCATGCTCGACTATATCCGCCCTGACTTCGTCCATGTGCTCTACGGTGGCACTATCGTAGAAACGGGCGACGCGACGCTGGCCAAACAAATCGACGAACGCGGCTTCGACTGGATAGAAGACAAATACAAAGCATAAGTTAAGGTTAAGGTTAACGTTAAGGTTATCGTTATCGTCAAGGTTATCGTTGATGCAGATTTTTGAGAACATAGATAAGACGCTGTCGCTGACCGTCGCTGCCGGAGAGAAGAAGCATATGCTGCTCCTTTCTCCCGAGAATGCAGTGCTCCATATCCGACAACTGAAGGACTCCGAACTCACGCTGCACGTCCTCTCGCTCTCCGATGCCGATGCGCATGTCCAGATCACTGTAGCCCAGGACGAGCCCGGCTGTACCACCAGCCTGTATGGACTGGCGTTCACCCGCGGCACGCAAACCGTGGATGTCGAGACGCATGTCCTGCACAATGTGGGTGGCGGAACCAGCAACCAACTCTTCAAGAACGTGCTGGCCGACAGTTCCCGAGCTACGTTCTACGGCGAACTCAAGGTCCTGCCCGATGCGCAGAAAACCGAGGCCTTCCAGACCAACCGCAATATCCTTCTCTCGCGCGAAGCAAAGATGCGCACGCGCCCGCAACTGGAGATCTACGCCGACGACGTCAAGTGCTCCCATGGTGCCACTACAGGCCAACTCGACCCCAACGCCCTGTTCTATCTCCAACAGCGCGGCATCCCCCTCGCCGAGGCGCAGCGATTGCTCCTGCAGGCTTTCTTCGAAGACGTCATCACCACTATTCCCGACGAAACACTTCAAGAAGACATCCGCGCACAGATCAGTGCCCGTCTCGTCTGATAACCTCGGTCTGGCGTACCTACAAAATAAACAAGCGGCTCCAATAAGAGTCGCTTGTTTAATTCTACTCAGTCTCTAACTGCAAGTCTCCCTGCCCTTAGTCCTTTGACCTTTGACTTTTCTTTACCCTCAAGGGGTACCGCTTATGGGCTATCGCTTCGCGTGGACCTTTGACCTTTGACTTTTGACCTTTTACCGGCCAAAGATTCGCCCTTTGCCTTATTCAGCTTCAGCCTCTCCTTCGTCGAATGCGGGAGCTGCGGCCTGCTGTTGCATTTCGCTGGCGGCCTCTTGTACCTGCTCCGAGATCTGGCTGTCGCTGTCATTGAGCGCAGCGGCGTTCTTGTGGAAGCCAACGGCGAAGATGCTCATCAGGATAATCACTGCGGTGAGCGTCCAGGTGGCTTTCTCTAGAAAATCGGCTGTCTTCGGGGCACCCATTACTTGGTTACCACTGGTAAAACCTGCGGCAAGTCCGCCGCCTTTCGAGTTCTGTACCAGCACCAACAGCACCACCAGGATGCAGGCCAGTACGATGAGAATTGTCAGAAATAATTCCATATTGTTTGTCAATTTAATTTACACGTTACATCGTCCTTACGGAACCCGCAAGAACAATTTGGACTGCAAAGGTACTGCTTTTTTTTGAAACAGCCAAATAAAATCATGCTTTTTTATAAAAAAAGTGCATTTTTGTGCATTTTTATGTCATTTTGTTCCGAAAAATCGCGTGCAAAGCCGATTCAAAAAGTCAAAAACCAAGCACCACGATGGTTTCTTCTTTCACTTCATTGGCGAGGCGGACATTGGTACCGTGATTTGGCACTTTGCTCATTTTCGTGATAATTCGTAGGGGTGATTCCGATAATATAGAAAGCCAATCCCCGCATTATACTTTTTTCTGACATGTGCAAGGATTCTATTGAGAATGGTTGGAATTGGCTATTTCAAAGTCGATAAATGGGCTTGGAAGTGTGATTTTGAGGAATGGAGAAGCAGATCTTAGCACTCAAATCGCTGCGCAAAGCGAGTTGTCTCGGCAGCAGATATTCCACATAGGCGTGCTGTGGTACGCCACGACTTCATGGCACCTCGAACCTCATTAACTATCTTGGTTGCAGTTTCGGCGCTAAGCATATACTCTCCTGCGGCGGCAAGCAGAACGTCCAGAGATGACTCGTTGCTGTCGCGAGAGATGAGCAGGCTTTGCGTTCTGAAGCCTGAGGGGTTGATGTCATAAGCGGGAGACCATATCCACCCATTCCCGGTCAGCAGGAAACCATGGTTACGGAAATGATCATCGTGATTGCCGATGGCCATCGAGAACGCCACACGGCGGAACAATTGCTCCAATGCCTCTTGCGGTTGGGCGAAGCCGGAGTAACCGATGATGGCCTCCACTATGTCCAAATAGCCATTACCGGTTCCGGCGTCTGCTCCATCCTGAAGGCCTGTGAGTGTCATAGCCGAAGCGAAATGGACGCGTTGTGCGCCCCTTCTGTCAAACCTTTTGGAAAGAAGCGTATGGTACTGTTGTCCGGGCAAGGACAGGAGTCGCATATCCGGGACATTGATGCCCGCTTTTGCTGCCATTTGATGTGCAAAATACTCCCACAGGGCCACGTCATACTCATCGGATATGGATGGAATTTTCGCAATCCAGAGCGAGCCGTCGTTGTCCTGAACACTGGCTTTCGGACGTGCACCGCCCAAAGATGAGCCTTGCCTGAACAGATTGAGCAACCACTCATCTCTCAGCGTACCTCCTTCGGCCTCTTGGCGCTCATAATCTTGTGCTATCTCAGCAAACTCACGCAGATGCGCCAATGGTGGCACAGGCATATCCGTATAGTCGGAGCCAAGCAACCGGTTATTGTCCCGAAGCTGCAGTGCGCCCATTCGCGTTGTATCATCCACTTGAAGCAGGTAATCGACATCGCTCAGATGTCTAGCCGACCGGTTTTCTTGTGCGGCCAGCAGGCGCTCGCGTTTGTCTATGAGGCGTCGTCCCCATCTGTCCGGCATGGCATCTTGCAGAAAGCCGAACAGGCGCTGCGAACCATACTGCGGACCTCCCACGTTCTGCAAATCTGCACTTAGTATCGTCTGATGATGGGTTTGCAACCATTGCGCATCAAACTCCCATTGGTACGTGGCATTGCCGCGTATCATGTCATAGCCGAGTGTTCCTGTTGTTTGCGCCAGCGGCAGGAAATCGGCAGCCATATCTATTGTGATGTGGTTCATCTCTTCGACGCGCGTTTCCTGTGTTTCAAATCCATATCCTGCAACGTGCGCCCAACCTCGTCATCCTTAGCCAGGAAGAGCACGCTCTCATCCAATCCCAACGCATACAACACACGCAGGTAGATGCCCATTGATACGGTGGGGGTGCCCTTCTCCACTCGCATCACCGTCAGTTCGCTACAGGAAGAGCGTTCTGCTATCTGTGCGATACTCAGGTCCCGACGCAGACGAGCCAGCCGTATTTGCTCGCCCACGATTTGTAAGTTCTGCTCCACTCTTCGCGGCAGTTTGTTCGCAATTGCATTCTTTGCCATGTTCGATAATCCTAATTATAGTAAAGTTGATTCGCAACTGAACTATATTTTATAAAACATTAATTCCGTCTGCAAAGGTACTGCTTTTTTCTGAAATGACCAAGAGTTTTCCTCCTTTTTTCACTAAAAATCCGCATTTTGTTAAGATTTTCCCCAAAAAACGCACACTTCTCCCTCTCAAAGGTCCCATTTTGGTGATAAAACGTCCTTCAGCAACCGGCCCTTTGATTCAGCGTATCATTTGTCCTGTCCCCGTGATTCTGGCTGATCCATTTGTTTACTGGTGTTCACTCTTCCCGCTTTTTCCACAACTGGCGTTCCCACTCTTCGAACGCTTCGTAGTCGGGATAGTCCTTAGTTGTCAAACTGATTTCTATTGGGAGATTTATGCGGGAGAATCGGCTAATTGTTTCAGGAGACAAGATTTCACCATTACACTGCAAGGAGTAATGCATTTCGTACCGGATAACACATTTCTCTGCGCCGCAATTGAGAAGGGTAGTCTCGTTGTTTTGAATGAAATCAAGAATTTTCTTCTCACAATCCTGTCTGAAGTAATCCGTACCGAAAGGCTCTCCGTCACACGTAACTATTCCATCCCCGCTTACGGAAACAGAGTCGTTGTATCCTGCTATTTTCGACGCGTCAAAGTGGTCGCCACATATTTGACAAGAAATCTTATAAATCATAACTGCTGATTATTTCCATGCATTATTTACTCCTTCCAAATACTCCTGAAAATGTGGAGTTTCCAAAGGATATACGCTTACCGGCAATGACAATGGTAATGATAATTTTGCCAACCTTTTCAGTTGCGTCGGTGAAAACAAAGATACGTCACATTCACAATTCTCATCGTGTAAGACTTCATAGTAGCACAAGATCTCTTCCGCTCCAAGTTTTGTAAAAGCCTCTTCGTTCTCTAACAGAAAATCAACAAAATCGGCTTCATACTGTTCCTTATGTTCCTCAGTTGTTGCCCAGCAACGATTGTGCATCAACAAAATGCCCCCGTCACAGGGCAAATACGTTCCACCTCGGAACCATGCGTGAGGAACGTTTGTTTCCCATGCATCATCAATAATCATTTTGTCGGTAGGACACGACACTAAGGACGATTTGAAATTATCGCCAGAGATTGTCAGTGATATTTTATACAGAGTCATGTTTGTCAATGTATGGTTAGTTACCAAGGGAGTGGTTCAACTTTTCTCAATTGTCAATCACCGTGAACAACGGTGTCAGTTGGTCTGAGTAGGCGAGAAGAAAGGCATGACTATGAAAATGGTTATTCGTTAAGCCCACTAACTTCTCGCCATTCGCTCAGGAGTGTATAGTATTTGTTATATAGCTCCACCGGACCATATTTCTTATAAAACAAAACGGCGTAATTAAGATAATGCCGGTAGTTCCCCAAATATGAACCGTGGACAAATGGCTTGTTTTCGTCATATCCGCGCTCAATATTGTATTGTCGCAGTTTGCCTATGGTACACTCTTCTAGTTTACGAGAGTTATTGACAATCATCTCGTATTTACTAAGGAAGCAGTCTGTAACCTGTTCTCGTAACTCATCAAGGACAGGACCTTGTTCCTCATCTTTATCAGGAATCAACCACAAATCCATTCTTTCCATTTCAACGGGATTGTTCAAATTCAAATATTGATAAGGACTTTGTACTTTTCTCAATATGCAACCATCCGACTTATCGTTAAAATGAAAGACAGCATTCATAGAAAAAACATCCGGTAGTTGTATATTTGGGGAGCACAAATTAACTCGTGCATTCCAATAATCTACATTTTGAATCCAAAAACCTTCCATCAAACGGAATGTGCAAGAAGGGAAGCCTGTAACTTGCGCAAAATAGTTACCAACACCTTGTGTGCCCAACAAGAAAACGATGTCATTTTTCTCCTTGTAATAGATACGACCTTTGCGCTTGAATCCATGGGCTTTCATAATAGGTTCCAGGACATCGTTCAGTCTGCTTATTACGTATTTGTTATCCATAATCATTTTGTCAGCAAGCCTTTTTGCAATTAGTGTTCATATCCATCTACACGATAATATTTTTCCATTAGTTTACGTTCTTCTTTTGTGTCTGCTGAACGATACCACACTTCTATGTGTGCCACGTAATACTCCATCGGCGTTCCTTCGTAAATCGTGAAATGCTTGTCGCTCACCTGACAGCAGAACGCCCCGTCTGAATAGGCCGGAGACATTGTTCGTTGCTCTATCTCGTCTGCTGATAAGGGGCTGTTTGTCCCGGCCTCAAAACACCTCAGAAAGATGTTTCCTTGCGGCAAACTGTGATAATAGAATGTATAGGTGAAACTGCCCGAATAACTTGAGGACAGTTGCAGCCAAGTGGCACTGTCGGCTTCTATGACTGCGTCGTGGCGCATGTTGCACACGTTGTTCTCCAAGTCGTCCATAATGGGTATTTCATAGTTCAATCCCTTGGGTATCGGGTGGAGGAATGCATACGGGTCCGGATTGGAAATGCCGGCGAGCATTTGCATCCCGAGACCAATTATCACCACCAAGACATCCAATCCCAAGGACGCCAAGCAATGGCTAATGTCTTTGTCCCGATGATATACACCAAAGGTTGTGGCGAACATCAG
>ONXE01000037.1 GCA_900321775.1 uncultured Bacteroidales bacterium | reverse complement strand
CCTTTCAAGTCGATGACAGTGGAGTCCTGAATGGAGTCGATAGGCAACTGATAAGGGTTGACATGTGCGCTGGTCCAGATGCTCTTGTAGATATCGTCGGCAGGGTGGTCCTCCATCAAATCATCACTCTCGTCGTTGTAGATGCGGCGGTAGATGTTCGGACGGTCGGCCTGCTGGAACACCACATGATGCGGCATCTCGTTTTCGGATACCACAAACAGGGTGTCATTACGTACCTCGAAGTGCATTCCTTCCGGCAGTGTTGTTGCCTCCTGCGCACGCACAACCCATGCGACGCAGATAACTATCGTCAGTAGTATATATCGTTTCATTCGCAATTCTGTTTCATTTGGTAGCACCTATTATTACGCGCTACAATTAATCGGGGCCCCCGAAAACCCCCTGGTTTTTGGGGAAAGCGGGCATCACGAGTCGCCTCAATGAGGCCGGAGCCTGAAGGAGGCCTCATTCTTTTGCGACCTCGTTGATGAACGCGTGGAGCTGGAGGGAGTCGAACCCTCGTCCAAACAAGGAACGCATACGCTTTCTACATGCTTATCCCGGCCTTCATTTTCGTCCGATGGCAAGACCCGAGCCACCAACCACCGGCTTATCTGCTAAACTTTCACACATGCCGCGCAGCCGACACACGCTATCTCCGATATTCTTGCACCGCCAGGTCCGAACGCCTCGAAGAGAGGGCAACGGGGCGATGTCTCGTTTCAGCACCTTGTGCCGAAATACGCTGATCTACTATACTTCAATCAAGCAGCGAGAGCGTAAGAAGTTTCGCCAATTAAAGTTTCCGTCAGCGAGATTATAGAGCTGCGGACGAGCGCTCTGCATGCTTACATACTCATTCTACCTGCTGTCAAAACCAAACAGCCCCGTAGTGGATAAAAAGTCCTCTTTTCTTCTACAAAAACCATGCCAAAAAGTATCTTCTTCATCCTAATATTTTCTTCTTCACTCCCGCAAACAAAAAAAATCGTCCCCTTATTGACAGTTTTTTGCCCCAACTCTTGCACAATTCAGATTTTTTTACTACCTTTGCACCCGCTAACAAAGCAAGAACGAAACAAAAAGCATACTATATGAAGAAATTTGCACTTAAAGCCCTTTTTGTAGGGGCTATGCTACTCACCGCTATGGCCGGAAACGCTCAAGTTGCCCAAATAGTAGGCAACTGGTGTACTGTGGATGACAAGACCGGAGATCAAATGTCAGTGGTTAACATCTACAAAGGAACGGATGGTAAATACTACGGCAAAATTGTGCAACTGCTGGTAGGAACCGGCGACGAGAAATGTGTGGAGTGCACAGGTGAGGACGCCGACAAACCTGTGAAGGGCCTGATAATCATTCGCGGGTTTGAAGAGAAGGACGGCAAGTTGGTCGGAGGTCGTGTGCTTGACCCGAACAATGGCAAGTTCTACTACGGTAAAATCTACATCAAGGATGGCAACCTGGTATTGCGCGGTTCGCTGGACAAGGCCGGAATCTTCGGGCGCTCGCAGACCTGGAAACGCAAGCAATAAAAAAAAGAAGGAGAGGTTAATCCTCTCCTCCGTCTATAGCCACGGCTATTGAATTGGCAATCTCCATCATCTCTTCGGTGGAGAGTTTCAGTTTGGGATTGGTAAAGAGCATGTCAGTCTCCTTGTCCAGCGGGATGAGGTGAACGTGTACGTGGTTCACTTCCATGCCCAGCACAGCTACGCCTACGCGCTTGCAAGGAATGGCTTTCTCGATGCCCTTGGCTACCATTTTGGCAAAAACCATCAGTCCGGCCAGCGTCTCGTCATCCAAGTCGAAGATATAGTCAGCCTCCGGTTCCGGCAACTTGGGCACTACCAACACATGTCCGCGTTTGAGCGGATTGATGTCCAGAAAAGCATAGTAGCGATCGTCCTCGGCCACTTTGTAACTGGGGATCTCGCCATTGATAATCTTGGTGAAGATAGTCATACTCCAAATGTTTTGAATGGTTTAACGGGTAATCTCCAGTATCTCGAACTGCATGATTCCAGCGGGCACCTTAACCTCGGCAATCTCGCCGACTTTCTTGCCCAGCAGACCTTTGGCGATAGGAGTGGTCACAGCCAACTTGCCCTCAGCTATATTGGCTTCGCCTTCGGTCACCAGATGATATACTTTGGTCATGCCGTTCTTCACGTTCTTCACTTTGACCTTGGTCAGAATCTGCACCTCGTTGGTGGAGATACGACTCTCGTCAATGATACGTGCATCAACAATGCGTGCCTTGAGCATCGCAATGCGTGATTCCAGCATGTTCTGTTCTTCTTTGGCTGCGTCGTACTCGGCGTTCTCCGAAAGATCGCCTTTGTCACGTGCTTCCTGGATGGCGGTAATCACGCGCGGGCGCTCCACACTTTCCAGCTGTTGCAGCTCTTCCTTAAGTTTCTGCAGACCTTCTGCAGTCATGTACTGTGTTGCCATTATTGTTTTGATTTAATATTTCCGGTTAAATATTTCACCCGCAATGAAAGCCTTACGCGCTTCCTGCGGATCAGTCAGATCAGGGAGCACTTCGGCCTCTCTTTCATGGTGGGTTTTATGTTTGTTTAACTCATTCATTTTCTTTTGTTTACAATAAAAAAAATCATCATAGAAAATGCTTAAGTTTGAAAAAACAACGAGAAACTTCCCAGCCTCTCGTTGCGATTTTTAAACCTAAACCTTAACTATGAAAAATTAATTTCGACTGCAAAGGTACTGCTTTTTTCTGAATTGTGCAAGTAAAATCCGAAAAAAATGCATTTTTTAGCAAAAAATGACTGTTTTTTGCTCTTTTTTTGCCCAAATGAGTGTTTAATTCAGTTTTTTTTCGTAACTTTGCAGTCCGTTATGAAGAAATACTACATTGAGACATATGGCTGCCAGATGAATGTGGCTGACAGCGAGGTTGTAGCGGCTATTATGCAGACCGCAGGCTACGAGCCTTCCGAGACCTTTGAGGACGCGCAGGTGGTGATGCTGAACACTTGTTCTGTGCGCGACAATGCCGAGCAGAAAATCATCACACGCCTCAACGTCATGCATGCCGATGAACGCAAGGCCGGAGAGAAGAAAATCCTTGGCGTTATCGGCTGTATGGCAGAACGAATGGGGGAGGAACTGATTCGTGAGCATGGTGTGCAGTTTGTGGCCGGACCGGATGCGTATATGGATCTGCCGAACTTGTTGGCGCAATGCGAGCTGGGTGAGCCTGCGGTCAATGTGGCCCTCTCCACCACAGAGACATACAAAGAGATTATGCCAGCGCGCATTGGCAAGGCTATCTCGGGTTTTGTGAGCATCATGCGTGGGTGCAACAACTTCTGCAGTTACTGCGTAGTGCCTTACACCCGTGGCCGTGAGCGCTCACGCGACGTGGACTCTATCCTTAACGAGATACGCGATCTGGAGGCCCGCGGGTACAAAGAGGTTACTCTGCTTGGGCAGAATGTCAATTCGTACTGCTGGCAGAACGAAGAGGGCAGGGAGATTCGTTTTCCCGAACTGCTGGAGATAGTGGCGCAGAATACACAAATGCGCATCCGTTTCACCTCCAGTCACCCCAAAGATATGTCTGACGAGACGCTGGAAGTCATCTCGCGCCACGACAACCTCTGCAAGTTCATTCACCTGCCTGTGCAATCAGGCTCGAACAAGATACTCAAACTCATGAACCGCAAGTACACGCGCGAGTGGTATCTGGACCGCATCGCTGCCATCCGGCGTATCCTGCCCGAGGCTACTATTGGCACAGACGTGTTCTGCGGGTTCCACGACGAGACCGAAGAGGACCACCGGGAGACGCTCTCCCTGATGCGCGAAGTGGGCTTCGATACGGCGTTTATGTTCAAGTACTCCGAGCGCCCGGGCACCTTCGCTTCGAAGCACCTGGAGGACAATATACCGGAAGAGGTTAAGATTCGCCGTTTGAACGAGATTATCGCCCTGCAGAACACACTCTCTTTGGAGAGCAACCTGCGCGACGTGGGGCGCGAGTTCGAGATTCTGGTGGAGGGCTACTCCAAACGCTCGCACGACCAGCTTTACGGGCGCACCTCGCAGTACAAGACAGTAATCATCCCGCGCGAGGGACACCATATCGGCGAACTGGTGAAAGTCCGCATCCTCTCTGCCTCCTCCGCCACACTGATTGGGGAAGTGATAGAATAACGAATCCCGTCGATATATCGATATGTCGAAATAACGATATTTCAAAAACAAAAGAGCCCGCAAGCGCGAGCTCTTTTCGTTATAGGTAGTACTTCAGGTTCTCGAAATCGACCTCGCTGTCCAGTTGCTGGATGAAATCTTGCAGCACTCCCTCGCTGACGTCGCCCAAGTGATATTCCTTCTCGGCGTCCTTGCGAATCTCTGCAATCCATGCGCGGCGAGCCTGAATATAATCCTCGCGGATACGCGCAGCATCGGCTTCAGTGATGTTGTTCAGCCCGTAGTACTCGCAGATGAGTCGGTGACTCCAAGCCCAGCGGTACTCGGCGTAGTTTTCGTGGATATTCACCAACTCGTCGCGGATAGCATCCACCGAATCCAACTTGCCGCTCTTGATTTCCTCTACGATACGTTCTTCCTCCGAAACGGGCAGCAACATGCCGCTCAGGTCCGTCCATTTGCCTGTTCCGACTTCGGATTTGGGCATCTCCAGCTTGTGGCGTTTCATCACGGCTCCGATGTAGATACGCAGAGCAATATCGTAGTATTTGATACCTTTCTTCAGCGAAGAGTTGCGGATAACATAGTCGTGAAAATTATAGGTCTGTACGTCTCCACTGGCGTTATAGAGTGCCTCCAAGGTGCGCTTTGCCACCATAATTGCCCCTACGGAGAAGGGTGACAGCCAGTCGAAGTTGATGATACTGTTCTTGCCTCCCACGGGCCGTTTGTCGCGTTTGGGCCACTTGCGGATGTCGCGGTACAATCCCACCGTAGTGAGGTTGCGGCCGGGCACCAGCACCATCTCGTCGCCGTAGGAGACGAGGTAGGAGAAGGGCAGTTTGCGCGTGTCGGGGTGGTACATCAGTTTGCCGAAACAAACCGAGAACGTGCCTATCTGCGCCGGCATGAGGATATACGAGCCGGAGGCTGTCTTCGTGCCGCGCTCCAGGATTCCCCAGTGCAGCGGACCCATCTTGTAGGCATGGTTGGAGAAATTGGTCGAAGAGCCGGCGTTGTAGAAACTGTACATGCCGCCGATAAGCAGCGAACTCTTGTGGTGACTGACGGAGAATGGTCCGCAGAAAGCAGCACACGCCTCACCGTTGAACATCTCGCAGTTGGCGAAGAACAGACTGGATTCAGCTGTAAAACCGTCTGAGATACGGCATGCCTCGCCTACGAAGCAATGCTCCAGTTTGGCGCCGTTGCCGATGATTGAACCGTCGTAGATGACCGAGTCTTTGCAAATCACGCCCGTGCCGATTTTTACACCTGCTTCGGGAATGCTGACCAACGTACATTCCGTCAGTTCGGCTGCGCCATCCACTACGCAGTTGCTGGAGATGCGGCAGTTGGTGGTGCGAATGGTGTTCACCAGCCGCACGTTGTTGCCGATATGTCCGCTGCTGCTGCGGTGACTATTGATATAGTCTTGGATGAATTGGTGAATGGCCGCTGTGAACTGCTGATCCTGCTCGTATTTGACCATCAGGGCCGCGAGTTGCGAGTTAAGACCGCTGAACAATTTCACGTTGCCATTGCCGTTCTCGTTCAGTACGGAGATGATGTGTCCCTCTCCAAAAGAGGGATTTTTGGTTGTCTCAATTGTGCCAACGTTGCTAATCAGACAATTGTCGCCAATACGGCAGTTGTTGATATAGTTGCGTACGTTTTCAATCAGGCAATTGTTGCCAATAGTCACGTCGCGCAGTACGGCATTACGGATTCCCGAGTGCTTGCGAAAACCCTCTGCTACCTCGATCTCGCCACTGAAATCGCCCAGCTCTATGTGTCCGTAGAAATCTACGCGGCGCACGTGTGCGGGCTTAAAAGTGTTGCTGACGAGTACTTGAGTCCAATCCTCGGCTGTGCATCCCTGTTGTTCGAGAATTGCTATTTCCTTTTCCTGTAGTTGTCTCATTGTGTTTGTTGATGTTGATTGATTTGATTTGAATAGCAGGCTTAGGAAAACGAAAAAGCAGGTCTACCCGTTGGAGTAGGCCTGCTTTGTAGGACTCAGTTAGAGTTTCGGACCGGCAGCAACGAGTGCCTTGCCGGCTTCGTTGGTCTCGTACTTAACGAAGTTCTTGATGAAACGTCCGGCCAGATCTTTAGCCTTCTCGTCCCACTGCTTGGGATCGGCGTAGGTGTCGCGCGGATCGAGGATAGCGGGGTTAACGTTAGGCAGAGAGGTCGGAACCTCGAAGTCGAAGTACGGAATCTTCTTGGTTTCAGCCTTGAGAATAGAGCCGTCCAGGATGGCGTCGATGATGCCGCGGGTGTCGGGGATAGAGATACGTTTGCCCGTTCCGTTCCAACCGGTGTTCACCAGGTAAGCCTTGGCGCCGCTCTTCTGCATACGCTTAACGAGCTCCTCAGCATATTTGGTCGGGTGGAGTTCGAGGAATGCCTGGCCGAAGCAAGCGGAGAAGGTAGGAGTAGGCTCGGTGATGCCACGCTCAGTACCGGCCAACTTAGCGGTGAAACCGCTCAGGAAGTAGTACTTGGTCTGCTCCGGAGTCAGAATGGAAACAGGAGGCAGTACGCCGAAGGCGTCAGCGGAGAGGAAGATAACGTTCTTGGCCTCCGGACCGGCGCTCTTGCCGTTCACTTTCTTCACGATCTTCTCGATATGCTCGATAGGATAGCTTACGCGGGTGTTCTCGGTAACGCTCTTGTCTGCGAAGTCGATTTTACCGTTCTTGTCCACGGTTACGTTCTCCAGCAGTGCATCGCGTTTGATAGCGCCGTAGATGTCAGGCTCGTTCTCCTTGGACAGGTTGATAACCTTGGCATAGCAGCCACCTTCCAGATTGAATACACCTTCGTCGTCCCATCCGTGCTCGTCGTCACCGATAAGCAGACGCTTCGGGTCGGTGGAGAGGGTGGTCTTGCCGGTTCCGGAGAGGCCGAAGAAAATAGCCGTGTTCTGGCCGTTCATATCGGTATTGGCGGAGCAGTGCATCGATGCGATGCCCTGAAGAGGCAGGTAGTAGTTCTGCATGGAGAACATACCTTTCTTCATCTCGCCGCCGTACCATGTGTTGATGATTACCTGCTCACGGCTGGTGGTGTTGAAGGCAACACAAGTGTCGCTATTCAGACCCAACTCTTTGAAGTTCTCCACTTTAGCCTTGGAGGCGTTGTAGATAACGAAGTTAGGCTCAAAGTGCTCCAGCTCTTCAGCGGTCGGCTGAATGAACATGTTCTTGATGAAGTGAGCCTGCCATGCTACCTCCAGGATGAAGCGAACAGCCAGGTGAGTAGCCTCGTTAGCGCCGCAGAATGCGTCCACTACGTACAGTTTCTTGCCACTAAGTTCTTTTACGGCAATGTCCTTTACCTTAGCCCAAACCTCTTCAGACATGGGGTGGTTGTCGTTCTTGTAACCTTCGGTCGTCCACCATACTTTATCGTGGCTCTGAGCATCGTCCACGATGTATTTGTCTTTAGGCGAGCGGCCGGTGAAGATGCCGGTCATCACGTTCACTGCACCCAACTCGGTCTCCTGTCCGGCCTCATAGCCTTTGAGGGAGGGGTCAATTTCTGCTTTGTACAACTCTTCATAGGAAGGGTTGTGAGCAATCACCGTAGAGCCGATGATGCCATACTTGGTTAAATCTACTTTTGCCATTGTTATATATGTTTTTATTGTTAATTACGTTCAAATTTGCGGACAGATTTGTTTCGAGCCAATCTTTTCCGACTGCAAAATTACTACAATTTTTCCAAATATGCAAGTATTTTCGAAGAAAAAAATGATGTTTTATTGACATTTTACAAAATAGCCCCTTTTCTGGTTGAAAAGAGGCTGATTTTGCTATCTCTGGATTACACAATTTAAAAACTTATGTTTTATAACATATTTTTGGCCCAAAAATTTGGTCAATTCAAAAAAAAGCAGTAATTTTGCACCGTGTTTTTCATGGTATTAGATTTAAGGTTAAGTAAAGATTGGGTTGTCGGGATGACAACCTTTCTTTTTTGTATATACTCGTAAAGTCTTGATTTCTACTTCATTACAGGCAGGTTTGAGAGCCTTTCTGTGGTGTTTTTGTGGAAGATGCGGAGCGCTTTTTCGGCTTCTGCGTCCAGTTTGAAGGGCAATTTGCCGGCCAGATAGTCCGTGGTCGGGAGCAGGAAGAAATGTTTCTCGGTGACAGTTTTTGCATCTTTCTTGTACGAAATGGTGCCTTTGTGCACATAACAGGGCAGGTAAGAGACGTTTTGTATCTCTGCGTTGTCTAGCCGAATGTCTATTCTGACCATAATGCCGCCGTTGGTGTTGAGTCGTCGTTGGTTGCTGATGAGGTTACCCAGCGAGTACAACACGGGGACTGTTTTTAGTTCCTGTGTTTGCTCATTGCTCTTTGTTCCTTGTTCCTTATTATTATTATCGCGCGCGCGCGTGACGGTAAGGTATTCGGCATCTTCCACCACATGCGGGTGTCCGCCTATGATGAGGTCGAAACCTTTGTCGGCCAGCCAGCGTGCCAACTCGCGTTGTTTGGGAATTGCTTTGGTCACGTATTCGTCGCCCCAATGGATGGACATGATCTTCATGTCGATGTCTTTGCCCTCGAGGCTACGGAGGTCGGCGGCTATCTGGGCCGTGTCGATGTAGTTGACGATATTGGGCTTAACGGGGAAGAATCCGTTAGTGCCGTAGGTGACGTTGAACAGCGCAATCCTGAGTCCCTGCAGTTCCAGGATAAGCGGATAGCGGTTGGCACGGTCAGCCGAATCGCGGTAGGCGCCCACGTTGGGGCAATCGGCCACCTTGTCGAGCGTGCGCTCCAGACCGCGTTTGCCACGGTCCAGAATATGGTTGTTGGCCAGCGTGATGACATCGAAGCCGCAGTTAACGAGTGCATCCTTGTAGCTGTCCGGAGTGGAGAACGTGGGGTAGCCGGAGTACGGTTTGCCGCCAAGTGTGACCTCCAGATTGACGATAGCCAGGTCGCTTTTGTTGATATAGGGCATCACGTAGCGAAAGTTGGGCTCGTAGTTGTACGTGTCCGTTTGTGGATTGTAGGCCCACTGGAACTGCGGGTCATGGCCCATAGCATCGCCTGCGAAGAGGAGAGACACTGTTTCTTGTGCGCGGAGGGGCGCAGCGAGGAGGCTCAGCACTATGCAAAGCGTCCGGACTGATAGAAGGTTGAATCGTTTCATGCCACAAAATTACTGCTTTTTTCTGAAATATGCAAGAAAAAAGGCAGAAAAAGCGACTTTTTCTGCTGTCAAAGGTCAAAAGTCAAAGGTCTACGGTCGTTTTTGGGCAAAAAGTTTGCATAATTCGGAAAAAAGCAGTACCTTTGCATCCGATTTTGTTACATATGACAAGAATAAACAAAAAG
Source organism: uncultured Bacteroidales bacterium (assembly GCA_900321775.1). Taxonomy (GTDB): domain Bacteria; phylum Bacteroidota; class Bacteroidia; order Bacteroidales; family Paludibacteraceae; genus Colicola. Next base: position 3,783 of record ONXE01000037.1, on the reverse strand, counting down.
GATACTACAATGGAAAAGAAACTTAGAAAGTCGAAAGACAAGAAGCTGAGCGGCGTATGTGCCGGCATAGCTGAATATTTTGGTTGGGATCCCACGTTGGTTCGTCTTGGTTGGGTTCTTCTGTCGATTTGTTCGGCAGCCTTCCCCGGCCTGTTGGCATACATCATCTGCGCGTTGGTTATGCCGGATGCAGAGGATTAAGCTAACCGCTTTCCAGACAAAGAAAATGCTCCTGCCGTATTGGCAAGAGCATTTTTTGTGACCCATGCAGGATTCAAACCTGCAACCTTCTGATCCGTAGTCAGATACTCTATTCAGTTGAGCTAATGGGCCTCGTGCGTCAGCACGACAATACCTTTTTTCAAAAGCGGGTGCAAAGGTACTGCTTTTTTTTGACATGACCAAATATTTTGCGAGAAAAATGCATTTTAGGTGCACTTTTTTTGCTTTTTGGCCTATTTTGCGCCCAAAACGAGTGTTTTTTGCCCCTGAATTGTGTACTAATAGAACTCCTGCAAGGACATGACGCCCTTGTAAGCAACGTGCTTGGACGGGTCCCAAAGTCCTCGGTTAAGCCATGTGTCAATGACTATTTTGGACGCGTCGTAGCTGGCGCCTCCATTGCCGTTCTCCTCGGGGAACCAATAGTAGAGGCCGGTGACGTTGCTATGCTTTTTGAGTTCTGCGCACAGGTCCTTGATGTAGGCGTTCTGGCCGTTCTCGCTGGCGCCCCATTTATCCGTAGTTTTGTACGTGGCAGAGCCGTCGGTGGGGAAATAGTTGTTGTAGTAAGCGGTCTCAACTATCTGTACCGGCTTGCCGGGGAAGGCATTGCGCAGGGCCGTGAGGGTGCTGCTGAGTTTGTCGAGGTAGCCATGCCAGAAGGGGTAGTAACTAAGGCCGATGATGTCGTAATCGACGTTGCTGCGGCCGATGTAGTTGAAGAAGTTGACGCATTGCGTAGCGGAGGTGGTGCGCTCGATATGGATGACAATCTTGGCTTGTGGGCAAACCTCTCTGCATGCGCGTGCGCCTGCGTTAAGATATAAGGAGAGTTTCTCCCAGTTGGCCTGATAATCCTCGTAGGGGCTGTTGGGTGCGACCATGTCTCGACCTTTGGAAGACCAGAGCATACCGTAACTGATCTCGTTGCCCACCTGGATGAAATCGGGCGTGGCACCGGCTGCCACAAGGGCGGTGAGGCACTCTTTGGTGTAGGCATAGACTTTGTCAGCCATGGGCTGTCCCTGGGCGATAGATTTCCATGCCGCAGGAATAGTCTGTTTGGTCGGATCGGCCCAAGTGTCAGAGTAGTGGAAGTCGAGCATGAAAGTCATGCCGGCATCTTTGATGCGTTTGCCGAGTTTTATTACATATTCGAGGTCCTGCACTTCGCCTTGGTGGTTGTTGTCATCGGGATTGATAATCACCGGATTGACGAACAGGCGCACGCGGGCGGCGTTCCAGTGGGCTGAGTCGTGGACGTACGTGAGCACGTTGCTGATGGTCTTGCCCTTGGCATCTTTGTACGGTGTGTTCACGGCCTCGTAGGAGGGGAGGAGCGAGATGTCGCCGCCAACCCAGCGGTCCGTGGGAAAGACATAGGACGAATCCTCCGGTTCCGGTGTCGGTGTATCGGGTTGGTTGTTGCAGGATATGAACAGTACGCTGATTATCAGCAGGTTGGCTAAGATGATAAGTGTTTTTTTCATGTGATTATTTCGTTATAATGGTAATTGCATAGCTTTCTCGATGACCTTGTCCATGTCGTAGTACTTGTACTCGGCCAGGCGTCCTCCGAACAGCACGTTAGGCGTAGTCTTGGCCAGTTCGGTGTAGCGCTCATACAGGCTCTGATTCCGTTGATTGTTAAGCGGGTAGAACGGCTCCATTCCTTTCTTCCACTCGACGCTGTACTCGTAGGAGATGACGGTCTGCGGGTTGCGCATCACCTCTTTGCCGAAGCAGGTGAAGTGTTTGTGCTCGATGATACGCGTGTGCAGTTGGGTCGGCGAGGTGTAGTTGACTACGGCGTTGTGCTGGAAGTCGGGCATGTCGAGAATCTGTGTGTCGAAACGCACGGTGCGGTACTCGAGGTGTCCGAGTTGGAAGTCGAAGAACTCGTCGATTGAACCGGAATAGACGATTTTGTCGGCGAGAGCGTCCAGTTCGGCGCGCCCGGGTATATAGTCCACACCCAGCCGGATGTCACAGCCTTCCAGCAGTTTGTCAATCAGCGTGTTGTAGCCCTCTTCCGGGATGCCCTGATAGGGGTCGTTGAAGTAGTTGTTGTCGTAGGTGAAGCGGACGGGCAGACGGCGGATGATGAAGGCGGGCAGTTCGGTGCAGGGGCGTCCCCACTGCTTCTCCGTATAGCCTTTGATGAGCGTCTGGTAGATGTCGCGTCCCACCAGACAGAGTGCCTGTTCCTCCAGGTTCTTGGGCTCGCGTCCGTGCAGTGCTGTCACGGTGCGGGCACGTTGCTCGTCGATGATACGTCGGGCAGCATCGGGCGAGGTGATTCCCCACATCTGGCGGAAGGTGTTCATGTTGAACGGCAGGTTGTACAGTTTGCCGTTGTAGTTGGCCAGTGGCGAGTTGATGAAATGGTTCATCGTGACGAAGCGTGAGACGAAGTCCCACACCTCGCGGTTGGCGGTATGGAAGATGTGCGGGCCGTAGGTATGGACGGCTATACCCGCCATGTCTTGCTGCCACACATTGCCTCCGATATGACTGCGTCGGTCCACGACGAGGCAGCGTTTGCCGGCCTGTCGCGCACGATATGCCACGGTAGCTCCGAAGAGCCCCGCTCCCACTATCAGATAGTCATACGGCTTTTTGTTTTCCATATCGGGTGCAAAGTTAATACTTTTTTTTGATATATGCAAATATTTGGGAGGAAAATTGAGTGTTTTCGTGCCAAAAGGGGTGACTGTACGCAGGGATGTGTATACTTTGTATACTTGTATACTTTGGGTGCAAAAAAAGAAGCGCCTACGCTCGCGCGCGGGGAAGAACACACATTATTATATTTCCGCGCAGGCGCGCGAAGGAATTAAGATGGGAAGATGTATGATGTATGATGTATGATGTAAGATGGATGATGGAAGAGGGAAGAGGGGAGATGGGATTGTTTTTCGGCTGCCTGTTTAGGGTGATTTGCCGCTTTTTGACAAGTCGAAGTTATCATTTTTCACTTTGTGACGATTTTTCTTGCGTATATGAGAAAAAAGCAGTAACTTTGCACCGCAATTTGATTATTGCGGCTTTTGCGATGCAAGTGTGCGTCGCCTAACGGTCGAAATATCAGGTTGTTAGACATAAACATGAAGCTTTGCGCTTTGTCTTGTTCTTAGGAATCTGGTAAATTCAATTAATAGCTACAAGATGAGCACAGTAAGGCTCCACACCTTGGTGTGGGATTGCTGTATCATTATATCTTTAGCTATTTTTATGTCTATACGTATTGATCATTACGAGCGTGCATACGTGTGCGTTTGTTATAGAATATGTCCTTGTATAAACAAGCGAACGCAAAAGGGAGTTCACTTTGTTCTCCCTGCCCGGGAAACCGGGAGTTAGTTATAAAATGTTTATTATTAAGGGTCTGTTCGTGAGAATCGACCCTTTACACAGGGACATGTAAACGGAAAAATAAGCGCTGCTTCGGCAGCAAAGATATAAACAATAAACATTTAATTATTAACTAATTTTTTAAAACTTTACAGAAATGAAAAAAGTTTTTCTTAATTGTATGCTCCTGCTATGCGCCCTCATAGT
>ONXE01000189.1 GCA_900321775.1 uncultured Bacteroidales bacterium | reverse complement strand
TGGGCTTGGCCTCAGCCTGGGGCTGTTGCTGCTCGGGCTTGGGCTGCTCTGCTTTGGGTTGTGCTACCTTGGGTTGTTCTGCCTTAGGCTGCTCAACCTTGGGCTGTTCAGCTTTAGGCTTTTCTACCTTCGGCTGTTCAGCTTTAGGCTGCTGTTGCGGCTGCGGCTGTTGTTGTGCTTTGGGTTGTTGCGGTTGTTGAGCCTTGGGTTGCTGCTGTTGCGGCTGCGGCTGGTTCTTTTGTTGTTTCTGCGCCTTTTGTTGCTTGGTTTGCTGCTTGGGCTGCTGTGGTTGCGGTTGCGGTTGCGGATTAGCATCGGCGCGCAAGGCACGCTCGATCTTGTCCTCACCGTTCGATTCCACTTCCGGACGACTCACTTCCTGCCCTTTGGCATTGTGGAAATGATACTCCATCATACCGAGTCCCTGGTTCTGCTGCAACGTTATACCGTAGTGCCACCACCAACGCAGCTTGAGACTCAGCAGTCCGCGCGTTGCGTACGCGTAAACGTACGGGTGCACATGCAGGCGCAATCCTTTACCATACTGGCGGAACATCAGGTCGATCTCCTGCTCCAGTTGCTCGGCAAAATTGATTGAGCTCTGGATACGTCCCTTGCCGTGACATGTCGGGCATACCTCTGTTACGTCCATCTCCACAGCCGGTCGAACGCGCTGACGGGTGATCTGCATCAGTCCGAACTTGCTGAGCGGCAAGATGTTATGCCGTGCTCTGTCGTGTGCCATCAGTTTGCGCATGTACTCGTAGAGTTGCTGCTGATGATCTTTGGAGTCCATGTCAATGTAATCGACAATGATTATACCTCCAATATCCCGCAGGCGCAGCTGGTGAACAATCTCTTCTGCAGCCAGCATGTTGTAGTGGAAGGCGTTCTGCTCCTGGTCGGCATACACTTTCTTAGAGCCGCTGTTGACATCGATCGAGAACAGCGCCTCGGTCTTGTCGATGATCAGGTATCCGCCATTCTTGAAACCTACTGTGCGACCGAGACCGGTCTTCAGCTGGCGTGTGATATCGTACTTGTCGAATATCGGCTGGTCGCCGGTATAGAGTTTGACGATCTTGGCGCTTTCGGGCGATATGAGTTCGACATATTCCCGAACCTCGTCGTACACGCCCTGATCGTTGACCTGAATGGTATTGAACTCGGGCGAGAACAAGTCGCGGATGATTCCTGTGGTTCGTCCGATCTCCTCACAAATGAGGCTTACGGGTTGCTTGGTTTGCAGCAATCGCAATGCGTCTTCCCATTTCCGCACGAGGATATTGAGTTCGGAGTCCAGATCTTCGAGTTGTGCACCTTCAGCCACTGTACGGACAATCACTCCGTATCCTTGCGGCCTCACCTGCTGCACCAGCTTGCGCAGTCTGTTACGCTCGCTGTCCCTGCGGATTTTGTTGCTAACCATCACCTTGTCGCCCATTGGCATAAGTACCATGTTGCGTCCAGCGAGAGAGATCTCGGCAGTCAGACGCGGACCTTTGGTATTGATGGGTTCCTTGGTGACTTGTACTAATAGTGTATCACCCACATGCAGATAGTCGCCTATTTGTCCGTCTTTGCCACACTCGGGTTGCTTCTCAATACTTCGCATCGATGGCAGACGCCGGCGGTCGCTCACTGTTCGGGTGATAAATTTCTGTAAGGTAAGAAAATTAGAACCTAAATCCAAGTAGTGTAGAAAAGCTTCTTTCTCATAACCTACATCCACAAACACGGCATTCAGAGCCGGCATAACCTTTTTGACACGGCCGTAATAGATATTTCCCACGGCAAAGGTGTCAACATTGCGCTTTTCGCGACGGATCTCTTGCAATCGGTCGTCTTCAGTGAGCGCGATGGCTATCTCATCGGGATGTACGTCGATAATCAATTCGCTTTTCATGATTTACTGTACATCAAAATGTTAAACATCGCTCCGCATATATTTGTCAGCAGGCTGATAGCCTCGCATGCGTATATACGCGCAGCATTAATAAACTTTGCAATGCCCTGCTACCGCTGTAGCAGGGCATCAAGTTGCAAAGCAGGCGTCATTTACTTATGCTTATGACGATTCTTACGCAGACGTTTTTTACGCTTGTGCGTGGACATCTTATGTCTCTTATGCTTCTTTCCGTTTGGCATAATTGTAAGATATTAAATGGTTGGTTAAATATTGTTTACTTTCTAACTTGTGCGAAGAACTCGCGGCCTGGCTTGAATGCCGGAATCTTGTGCTCGGGCACTACGAGTGAAGTGTTCTTCTTGATGTTACGTGCAACTTTCTCTGCACGAACTTTGGTGATGAAGCTACCGAATCCACGGAGGTAAACATTCTCTCCGGCAGCAACGTTCTTCTTAACGCACTCCATGGCGCACTCAACAATGCCCAAGATCGTTGCCTTGTCATAGCCGGTCTCCATGGCGACTTGGTTAACTAATTCTGCTTTTGTCATAATTGTTTTAATATTTTTTAGTTATACTTTTTCTCGCACAAAGCACATTTCACACTCAAAAAGCGCGAAATGGATTGCAAAGTTACAAAAAATATTTGATATTCAAAAGAAAAAGTGAAAAAAAATTCGTTTTTTCGTTTTTTTTATGTATCTTTGCACCATTATTTTACAAAATAGGGCAAAAAATGTCACTTTATAGTCAGAAATTCTATCGTTTGCTGTACGATTGGTACGATGCCAACCATCGTGTTCTGCCTTGGCGTGAAACAGACAATCCATACTACATTTGGTTGTCGGAGGTTATCTTGCAGCAGACGCGTGTGGTGCAGGGTATGGAGTATTACCATCGTTTTGTCAGCACCTATCCGACTATTGAGCTGTTGGCCTCAGCCGATGAAGGCGAAGTGCTCCGGCTGTGGCAGGGATTAGGATATTACTCCCGCGCCCGCAACCTGCACAAGGCAGCCAAGATGATTGTGGAAAATCAGACCGCTGCGCTGACAGATAACCGACCGCCTACGGCTGACAGAAGACAGACCCCGGCTGTCCTCTTTCCGCAAACGTTTGCCGAGCTGCGTGCCCTGCCCGGCGTAGGCGAGTACACGGCGGGCGCTATCGCCTCGTTTGCCTACAATATGCCCTATCCTGCCCTTGACGGCAACGTCTATCGTGTTCTGGCGCGGTTGTACGACTG
>ONXE01000182.1 GCA_900321775.1 uncultured Bacteroidales bacterium | reverse complement strand
CTGGTGGGGACAGCGAAAGCATATCCTGCGTAGGATCCCGTCTGGGAGGCAATGGCGGTGTTGATTCCCACGAGTTCGCCTCGGGTGTTGACGAGTGCTCCACCGGAGTTGCCCGGGTTGACGGCAGCATCGGTTTGGATGAAGGACTCGATCTTCATATCCGCGTCGAGGATATTGATGTTACGCGCTTTGGCGCTGACGATGCCTGCGGTGACAGTAGAAGTGAGGTTGAAGGGATTGCCGACAGCCAGTACCCACTCGCCGACTTTGAGGTCGTCGGAGTTGCCCATCTCGAGGGTCGGCAGGCCGGTGGCATCGATCTTGAGAAGGGCGATGTCGGTATTGGGGTCGGTGCCGATGAGTTGTGCCGTGAAAGAACGTTTGTCATTGAGGACTACTTCTATCTCGTTGGCCTGCGCAATGACGTGGTTGTTGGTGACGATATATCCATCGTCGCTGAGGATGACGCCACTACCGGTGGCTTGGGCCTGCTGCATGGGTTGTTGTTGCTGCGGTCTGCCAAAGAAGAACTGGTAGAAGGGATCCACGTACTGCTTGCCATAGATATTGTATTTGGTCTTGACGTGGACCACCGCACCGACGGACATCTCTGCGGCTTTGGTAAAATCGACGGGCACAACGCCTGTAGTGCTCTCGGAGCGATTATGTGAAGCGAAGGACACCGTTCCCTGTTCGCCGGTGGTATAACTGACGAGTTGGTGTTGCTCACTCTGACGTTGCTGCATGTAGAGGGTGGTACCCACGCTGACACCTGCCGTAAGAAGCACGATGCCTAAGAATTGAAAGAATTTTTTCATATTGGTCGCATTTACATTAATCAGATGGGCCTATGGGACCTAAAGGTCTTATGGGGCCTATGAGCTTAATGCAAACCTCGTGCCAAACTTGCCAGTTTTGCTGAAATTGTCAGTTTTGCCCATGCACCGGGCTGCAGAATGCCACCATAGTCATAGTAGTGACGATTTGTCAGGTTGGTACAATCGATGGCGACCTTGACGTATGGATGCTCCCAGAATATTTGCCCGTCGAGCAGGAGGACGGGGCGGTAGTTGGCCACTTCGCCTTCGGCTGTGTTGAACTGGCCCTCGCGTTTCTGCCAAGTGAGGGTCCAGGAAGCGCCAAGGGTAGAGGTATGATGGCTGAGGGAGGAGGTATGGGAGAAGCGCCATATGTCGTGCTCAAGACGGGCGACGAGTTTGTGCGAGAGGTAGTCCAGATAACGCGAACCGGACTTGTTCAGGTCGAGGTCGAGCCAAGTGTAGGCGTAGGAGACCTCGATGTTTCGAAGCCATTTGTCGCGACGGTACCCAACTGTAACTTCGCAGCCGGCTGCATTGACGCGGTTGTGGTTTTGCGCGTGGTAGGGGCGCTTGGTATCCTCTGGGGTATAGACCCAGTCGATGATGTTGCGGCCCCAGCGATAGTAGGTGTCAGCGGAGACATGGAAGAAGTCGGCTTTCGAAAAACGCGTCTCGTACTTGGTACCAAGGGAGAGTATCCAGGCCTCTTCGGGCTTGAGGTCGGGGTTGCCGAGTTGGTTTCCGGCATTGTAGTAGAGGTCGGTGAAGGTAGGCATACGCAGGCTGCGATTGGCGTTGAGGTACACCGACGATTTGGGGGCGTACTGATAACCGATATTGGCGCATCCGCTGAAATTATTGCCGAACATATTGTTCCAGTTGCCATTCATGCCGAGTCCCGCAAAGAGGTTGTTCCACAGGAAGGTCTGCTCGAGGAAATAGTTGACATTCAGTCGGTTCTTGCCTTTGACCAGATCCAGCACACGGACTTCGGAGAGCGGGAAATCGGGCACGTTAGGCACCTGTCCTGCGGGGTTGATGGTGTCGCCGAGGTTGGTGGAATGGATGTTCTCGTTGCGAATCTCCAGTCCGGCGGAGGTCATGCCTAATTGGTACGAGACCGAGGATTTCAGGGCCGCGGCAGCAATCTGGGTGAAGTGGAAATTACCGTAAAGCCTCTGTCCACGATGCCACTCGTAGCGGTCGTAGTTGGCTCGATAGGAGGCATCTGCCGAGAGTTCCCAGCGGCCCCAGGTATGCGCATATTTGGCTGCACCGAAAGCCGTGCGGGTTGCGTCGAACTGGTCCTGGCTGCCGAAGCCGTAGAACATGCCCGCTCCGGCATCTTTGTACTGCGCCCCGAGTTGCACGTCTAGCCCCTTGTAGCCGGTTTGGACGTAGATGTTCGCCAACTTCAAGTCACTATTGTCCAACGCCACTTGCTCTTTCTCGGAAGGAGCAGGTGCATAATAGCCGTCGGAGCGCGTGTACTCGGCGGAGGCGTTGAGATAGAAATCGTTGCGCTGAAGCTTAACCGTAGCGGCGGGGTTGACGAGGCCGTTCATACCTGCAGTAAGGCGGAGACCAGCTGTCAAAGGTCGAAGGTCTAAGGTCAAAGGCGAACGGGTGATGATGTTGATGGCACCGGCGAAAGCGTTCGGCCCGAACTGGAGGGCGGATGTACCTTGAAGTATTTCGATGCGCTCGATGAGGTCCACGCTGACAGGCAGGTTGAGTGAGTAATGGCCGGTTTGCGCATCGGTGATATTGACTCCGTTGAGGAGGATGAGCACCTGGTCGAAAGTGCCTCCGCGCATGGAGATATCAGCCTGCGCTCCTGCCGCTCCGCGCGTGCGCACGTCCACGCCCGCGCTATATTTAAGAATGTCTGCCACGGACCCCACCGGCAGAGCTGCTATCTCGTCGTGCGTTATCTCGTCAACTATTCGGAAGGTAGTGGAAGTGGCTGTAGCAGAGGCGTGGTTGGCATAAACCTCCACTTCCCGCAGCGTCAACAGGTTATGCAGAGAGTCCAGCGAGGACGCTGAAGGCTCCGCATGTACACTAAAAACGGCCGTCGAAACAGCCGCAAAAAGAATCGTTCCCCTAAAAAATCTTCTCATTTTGTATGCTATATCAAATCCAGGATATGCTTGGCCACGTCGGTTTTGGGCATCTTGGGCAGGTCGAGTCGTTCGCCATTCTTACGGAAGATGGTGACGATGTTGGTGTCGCACCCAAAAGCGGCTCCCTCGTGACGGAGGGAGTTGAGGACAATCATGTCCAAGTGTTTCTTTTCCAACTTCTTCAACGCGTTGACTTCTTCATCGTTGGTTTCGAGGGCAAAGCCGACGAGGGTCTGATCCTCGCGCTTCATGCCACCGAGCGTGGCGGCGATGTCGGGATTTTCAACGAGTTGAAAGTTCTTTCCTGCGGACGATCGCTTCGCGTGGAAAGTTGAAAGTTGAAAATTATCCTGTGGAGCACCTCTTTTGATCTTGGTGTCGGAGGGGTTGGCGGGGCGGTAGTCGGCGACAGCGGCGCAGAGGATGGCGATGTTGGCCTTGGGGAAAGCCTGCACGGCAGCGTCACAC
>ONXE01000204.1 GCA_900321775.1 uncultured Bacteroidales bacterium | reverse complement strand
GTTTGTCCTGCAACCGGTGAAGAATACGTCCTACAAGATGGTCAATGCGTGTGCTTGTCATGAGGCAAGAACCGTAACATTACCGTAAGATTACCGTAAGATGAAGCGACTCTCTCTCTACATACTGCTGTTCTTTCCTCTGCTACTTTGCGCACAGACGTACACCATCAACGGATACGTGAGTGACGCTGCTTCGGCAGAGCGTTTGATTGGCGCAGCGGTGTTTGATACAATCTCGCAGCATGGGTCTGTCACCAATACGGCGGGTTTCTACACACTTACGCTGCCGGCAGGCAAGCACGCGATACAAGTGTGTTATGTGGGTTATCACCCATCCACGCCCATCGTATTGGACCTGCGCAAAGACACTCTTATCTCCTTCAACCTGCACAGCAGCACGCGTTTGGAGGAGGTGACAGTAGTGGCGCATCCCTCTCTCTCGGGACCGCAGTCGGCTCAGATGTCGGCTATCGAAGTGCCTATTTCTCAAATCAAAGGTATACCTGCCATCGGAGGCGAGGTGGATATTCTCAAGGCGATTCAGTTGCTTCCCGGTGTACAATCCGGCAGCGAAGGAACAACCGGCATCTACGTACGCGGCGGAGGACCGGACGAGAACCTTATCACGCTGGACGGAGTGCCCTTGTACAATGTCAGCCACCTGATGGGCTTCTTCTCCGTTTTCAATGCCGATGCAGTGAAGAACGTAACGCTCTACAAGGGCAATTTCCCTGCACGATATGGAAGCCGACTCAGTTCAGTCATTGATGTGCGTCAAAACGACGGAAACGCCACAGGCTATCACGGCAACTTGTCCGTGGGTTTGCTCTCCGCCAAACTGAATGTAGAAGGGCCTATCTACTGGAACAAAAACGACTGGAGACGCTTTGCTGCAGGCGATACCGTACGTGCCAAAACCACCTTCAACATCTCCGCCCGACGCACCTATTTTGACCTCTTCACCGCTCCTCTCATGGCCCTTATCGCCAAGGTCGCAGCAGATGTGAACGGCACGGGAGGATACTATTTCTACGACGTCAACGCCAAGCTCAGTCATACCTTCTCCGAAAACGACCGCCTCTCCGGCTCGTTCTATATGGGAGACGACGTCATGTATCTGCGTTACGGCTTCGACTGGTCGTATATGAACGAACTGAACAAAGGTGACCTGAATGTCCGTATGGGCTGGGGTAACCTGGTTGCAGCGGCTAATTGGGAACACCGTTACAGCAGCCGTATGTTCTCCAACACGCAGGTTGCCTTCACCCGTTACCGCTACCGTTTGGGCGAGAACATGCATGAGACCTACACCTATTGGGACGATCAAGACGTCAAGCAATCAGGCGGCTTCGACCAATCTATGGGCTACAATTCCAACATCTATGATGTGAGCGCCAATACGCATTTCGAGTTCACACCCAACAGCCGTCACACCCTAAATTTCGGCGCGGAGTTTATCTATCACCAGTTCCAACCCTCGGTTAGCAATTTCTTTGTAGCCGAGTTGGGCGAAGGTATGCGTTTCCAGCTGGACACCACAATCATAGGCGGCGAATTGATGCGAGGCTATGAGGCCACTGTTTATGTAGAAGACAGTTATACCCCATGGTCCTGGCTAAAACTCAACTACGGTCTGCGAGGCAGTTTGTACCATACGGGCGGCAAGACATATCCGTCCCTTGAGCCACGACTCGGCGCCCGTGCACTTATCACCAAAGACTTTGCGTTCAAGGCCAGCTACAGTTACACGTCCCAGTACGTACATATGCTCAGCAACTCCAGCATTTCGCTACCTACTGACCTGTGGGTGCCTGTCACCAAGAAAATCCCGCCTATGCACGCGATGATTGTGGCAGCCGGACTCAGTTACGACCTGTTCGGGCAATTGGAGATATCCGTTGAGGGCTACTATAAACGCATGAAGAACCTCATTGAGTACAAAGACGGTGCCACTTTCTTCGGCACCAGTACTGGCTGGGAGGACAAAGTGGCAGTAGGTGACGGTTGGAGTTATGGCGTAGAACTGCTGTTGCAACGCAAAGTAGGCCCGGTGACCGGCTGGATCGGATACACCTGGAGCCGCACCATGCGCCAGTTTGACAGAGAAGGGCAGGAACTGAATTTCGGCAAGCCTTTCCACGCCAAGTACGAGCGCGAACACGACTTGAGCGTGACTTTGCAGTACGAGGTGAACAAGAAAGTGGACCTCAGCGCCACCTTTGTATATGGTACAGGCCAACGCGCCACTCTCGGCACGCAGACTTATCACGACCCCACACTGGAAGAGGCGGACAACACCACCTACCCTATCCAGCATCGTATCATCGGTGAGCGAAACAACTATATCATGCCCGACTACCACCGTCTGGACGTAGGTGCCACCTTCCATATTCCGCACCACAAAAGCGGTGATCCTTCGCTCTCCAAGGGCGGTTGGCTCACTCGAGCCGAGCATCAGGTGTATGTGGGTGTGTACAACGTGTATTGCCGCATGAACCCTTATCTGCTCTACGAGAGCGGAGGCAAACTGTACCAAATCAGTCTGTTCCCGCTTTTGCCGAGCGTCAGTTACAACTTCAAATTCTGAGTCGTCATGAGAAAAGCAACATACCTGTTCCTGCTCTTGGGCTGTCTCGTCCTCAGTTCTTGCCGAGACATGTTCAACAAGATGATAGAATACAAGGGCAATGAAGAGCCTCCTGTTCTCTGCCTCAACGCAGATGTAAAGGTGGGTTCACCGCTCAAAGTCTATCTCACTCACTCGTGGTT
>ONXE01000144.1 GCA_900321775.1 uncultured Bacteroidales bacterium | reverse complement strand
TGGCGACAAGTCCAAATCAGACGTCATCTACAGCACTCCCACGCCCCACTGGGATGCATTGTTGAAGAAATTCCCTCATTCGCAGCTGCTGGCTTGCGGAGAGAGTGTGGGTTTGCCTGACGGTCAGATGGGCAACTCGGAGGTGGGACACCTGAACATTGGTGCCGGACGCGTTGTGTATCAGGATCTTGTGAAGATTAACCGCGCTTGCCGTGACAACAGTATTCTGCAGAATCCGGAGATTGTTGCAGCCTATACCCACGCCAAGGAAGCGGGTAAGAAAGTTCACCTGATGGGTCTGACCTCGACGGGAGGAGTACACTCTTCGCTGGATCACCTGTTCAAACTGGTGGAAATCAGCTCAATATACGGGGTTGCAGACCGCACGTTTGTGCATTGTTTCATGGACGGCCGCGACACCGATCCGCGTTCGGGTAAGGGTTTTGTGGCTGACCTTCAGAAGGAATGCGACAAGTATGGTGCGCATATTGCGTCTATCATCGGACGTTTCTATGCCATGGACCGCGACAAACGTTGGGAGCGTATCAAAGTGGCTTATGATCAGTTGGTTAACGGCAAAGGTCTTGCCTGCGATGATATGGTGGCAGCTGTTCAGGGTTGCTACGACCGCCACACCGAGGAACATAAAGATACGGATGAGTTCATGGAGCCGCTGGTGAACTCGACTTGCGACGGCAGAATAGAAGAAGGCGACACGGTGATTTTCTTCAACTACCGCAACGACCGCGCGAAAGAGATAACCATTGTTCTCACGCAGCAGGATATGCCCGAACAAGGCATGCATACTATTCCTAACCTGCACTATTGCTGCATGACTCCTTATGATTCTTCGTTCACGGGCCTGCATATCCTGTTCCCGAAAGAGAATGTGGAGAACACGCTTGGCGAGTATGTCAGCAGTCTGGGAATGAAGCAGTTACGTATAGCCGAGACCGAGAAGTTTGCTCACGTGACGTTCTTCTTCAACGGTGGTCGCGAGGCAGAATATCCCGGCGAGGACCGTATTCTTATCCCTTCGCCGAAAGTGCCTACCTATGACTTGCAGCCCGAGATGTCAGCGCCCGAGGTAACGAAAGCGCTGGTTGAGGCTATCGGTAAGGAGAAATATGATTTCATTGCGCTCAACTATGCCAACGGCGATATGATAGGTCACACCGGAGTGTATGATGCCATCGTCAAGGCTGTCAAGGCTATCGACGAACTCTCGTATCAGGTCATCGAGGCTGCCTTGGAGCACGGCTACGAGATTATCCTCATCGCCGACCACGGCAACTGCGATAATGCCATCAATCCTGATGGTACGCCTAATACGGCGCACTCGCTCAACCCTGTGCCTTTCGTATATATGTCCAAGGATCACCTGGATGCCAAACTGGACAACGGAATTTTGGCCGATGTGGCTCCTTCGATTTGCCATATTCTGGGCGTACCTCAGCCGAAGGAGATGACCGGACATAATCTTATTCACTGATATTGAGACCACGACACACGCATGTTGCCTTTTGATTTTATAGAGCAGATGCGGCCTGTGTTGGGCGGCGAACTGGATGCTTTCCTGCGGTCCCTTCAGACCGAGCGTGAGACATCTGTTCGGCTCAATGACAAGGTTTCCTTCGAGGCGCTCTCCGTGCTGCATGACGCGGGCATGGAAGAGGTGCCGTGGTGTCCTGACGGTTATTATCTGAAGCGTCGTCCGCAGTTTACGCTTGACCCGTTGATGCACGCGGGATGTTACTACGTGCAAGAGGCTTCTTCTATGTTCCTTGACGAGGTGCTTGCGCAGTTTGTCCGGCCCGACAGTATCGTGCTTGACATGTGCGGAGCGCCCGGTGGCAAGGCTACTCTGATTAGTCAGTTCTTGAACGAGGAAGGTCTCCTGATTACCAACGAGGTGGTGCGTCAGCGCGTGTTCATCCTGTCGGAGAACATCCAGAAATGGGGTAACGGCAATGCGGTTGTTACGCATAATCAGGCCCGCGATTTCGGGGACAAAGCCGAGAACCTGTTCGATTGTGTTCTGGTGGACGCTCCCTGTTCCGGCGAAGGTCTTTTCCGCAAGGACGAGGGAGCTGTGGACGAGTGGAGTTTGCGCAACGTGCAGATGTGTGCCGAGCGCCAACGGGACATCCTGCGTTATGTATGGCCCGCGCTCAAGCCGGGAGGAATCCTCATCTATTCTACCTGCACATACAACCCCTCGGAGGACGAAGACAACGCGTTGTTCATCCGAGATACGCTGGGCGCAGACGTTCTCAAGGTGGATATCGACCCCGCTTGGAACATCACGTTGAGTGCGCGTGCGGGCTACCATTTCTATCCGCACAAGACGCGCGGAGAAGGATTCTACCTATGTGTGTTTCGCAAACGTGAGGCGCCGTTTACGCCTTTCCGTGCCAAGGCCGAGAAGACTCGTGGCAGCAAGACCGTAGATGAATTGGGCGAGTTGCAGAGTTGGTTGCAGCACCCCGAGCGCTGGAGTATCAGGCAAAGTGACCGTTTTACGGAAGCGTATCCGACTCGGCACAAGGAACTGATTGATTGGTTATCAACGCATTTCACGTGTGTAAGCACGGGTTTCGGTATAGGTGAACTGCGAGGTAAGCACGTGGCACCACAGCATAGTTTGAGTATGCTGAAGGACTTCCGCAAGGAGGCTTTTCCGCAGGTGGAACTCTCGCTGGATATGGCTTTGGCTTTCCTTAGAAGTGAAGCGCTTATTCTGCCCAACCAGCCTTCGGGTTACCTGCTGATGACCTATCAGGGCGTGCCGCTCGGGTTTGTGAAAAACATTGGTAATCATAGTAATAACCTCTATCCGAACGAATGGCGAATTCGGTACAAATAACAGGTAAACTGACGTTTTTGGGCACAGGAACCTCCACGGGTGTCCCGCTCATAGGCTGTGATTGCGAGGTCTGTCACTCGGCAGATCCTCGTGATCATCGGCTTCGTTGTTCCTCACTCATTGAGACGCAAGGAAGGCGTATTCTCATCGACTGCGGCCCCGACTTTCGTCAGCAGGCGCTACGCCATGATATTCGTCATCTGGATGCTGTGCTTGTGACGCACAATCATTTTGATCATTTGTATGGCCTCGATGATGTTCGTCCGATGGGGAATATGCCGGTGTATGGCGACAAGGTTGTGCTGGACACTATCCATGTGTTCATGCCTTACTGTTTCGGGGAACATAAATACCCCGGCAGCGCCACTGTCGAACTGCACGAAGTAAGGGCGCTGGAGTCTTTTGTCGTGGCGGGAATAGAGGTTATGCCTATCCCCGTGACGCATGGTCGTTTTGCCATTCTTGGCTATCGGTTCGGACCGCTGGCATATATCACCGACGCCAGTTTCCTCTCAGAGGAGGCATTTGCGGCTTTGCAAGGTGTGAAGACGCTGGTACTCAATGCATTGCGAAAGACACCGCATCCTTCGCATTTCTCTCTTGAAGAGAGCATCGCTGCAGCGCGTCGCATCGGAGCAGACGACACGTATTTCATTCATTTCTCACACGACATAGGCCTGCAGGCTCGGACAGAACCCACACTTCCTGCCGGCATGCATATGGCTTACGACAACCTACAGATTATATGGTAAAACGACTCTTGGTTCTTGGTTCTTTGCTCTTGGTTTTTTGCGCCCTCAACGCGCAACAGATGTACATGCAAGTACAGGTTCTTCAGCCTGCGGAAGTAAAACTCCCTGCAGACGTTCGTAATCTTTTGTTAATCAACTCCACCACGCTTTCGGGTGAGGAGCCTCTTCGCTGCTTGTTTTCCGCTTCCAATGCTTTGTCTATGACAGATCGTTTCGATGATGTGGCGGTGTTGCCCGATGTCAAGACCAACGCCAATGTGGACAGCCTGTGCGAGCGTTACGAGTCAGACGCACTTCTCTCCCTCAATGCGCTGGTTTTTGCGGGGCTTACGGCAAATGCTTATTGGACTGTGTACTATCCGGGTGGGCGCTCGTATTCTTTCTTCACGGATACCGACCTCACCGAAGCAGAGGACGTCTTTTCCTTTGTGGGCGAGCAAATGGCGTTTATCCTGGCGCCCTATTGGGAGGACGAGGACCGCTACTTCTACAGCAACGACAACTCGTCTATTCAGGCCGGATTAGCAAAGGTTCAGAGTCGTGATTGGGAGGCTGCTATTGACGAGTGGAAGAAGGCTTCTTCCAACGACAAACTTACGATGGCTTATGCTTGCGCCAACATCGCTGTAGCTTACGAGATGCTTGATAGCTACGCAGAGGCTGAATCATGGACCGATCGCGCTATTGCTTACTTCAGTCGCATCAACACTCCCGATGCCGCGCAGCAAGTGGTGAACCTTCGTTACTACAAAACGCAGCTCCATTTCCGTGCGGGAAACTGATTTCGGGCAACTAATCCGAACTTTTTTTGCAAAAGACTTATTCGTTAACAGAGTTAACTCGACAATAAAAGCATCGCAAAGTAGCACAAACTTAAAAAGTTTGCACTTTTCTCGCTTTTTATTTGCACATGTCAGAAAAAAATATTACCTTTGCACCCAAATTGACAGAATATGATAGATTTTATACGCGGAAAGATAGCAGAATTGTCACCAACGGGGGTGATTTTAGATGTGAACGGGATTGGTTATGAGATCAACATCACGCTCCCGACCTACAGTCTCCTGGTGGATAAGACGGAGTCAAAATTGTTTGTGTATGAGTCCATTCGCGATGATTCGCACGACTTGTATGGCTTCCTCACAAAGGGCGAGCGCCAACTTTTTCTGGCTTTGATTACCGTCTCGGGCGTAGGACCGGGCAGTGCGCGTATGATTCTTTCGACTTATACCGCTGCCGAGATACGTCAACTCATCGCAGTGGGT
>ONXE01000083.1 GCA_900321775.1 uncultured Bacteroidales bacterium | reverse complement strand
AGTTGCCTCCATCAACGGAAAACAACAATAATAACGAACAGTAGAGTAGTATGTTGAAAATACAAGACCTTGATTTACAGGGAATAAAAGCCGTAATTTTTGATCTGGACGGCACGCTGTACGACAAATCGTCGCTGGGACGTCGTTTGCTTAACACACAATTCGGCCGAGTGGGGTTGCTCTCGCGTGAACAAATAGCGCGGCATAATCTCCGAGGCAAGTACTTCGGCTCGGAGGAAGCGTTCTACGATGCGTTTTTCAACGAGATGGCCAAGGGTAACAAACTGATTGCCCGCCTTTCGCGCTACTGGTATTTCCACGATTTCATGCCCAAGATGGTGGAAACGTTGAGGACTGAATATCAGTTGGAACCTTGGGTTCGGGACCTGTGCTGGGAACTGCAGAATGCCGATATCAAGACCGCTGTGTACAGCGACTACGGCTATGTAGAGGAGAAAATGGAGGCATTGGATTTTATTGCAGCCAATGTGGATGTAGTGGCCGATGCGCCCTCTTTAGGCGGACTCAAGCCTGCCAAAGAGCCGTTGGAGAAAGTGGTGGAGATGTTGGGCGTTCCCGCCGAGAGTTGCCTGATGATCGGTGACCGCGAAGACACGCGGGCATCGACTATCCCGAGAATGACCCTGTAAAGCGCTTGTTTCATGCTGTGCAGGACCGCGAATTTGTCGTGGACGAGAACTATCCTTTCGTGGATGACAGGACGTCCTGGAAGCTGGAGCAGAAGATTTGGGGCTATCCTTTTGTGCTGCATTTTGTTGTGGGATTCTTGAATCTGCGCTGCAAGTACGGCTTGCGTTTCGAGGGTAGGGAATGGCTGAAAAAGTACGAAAAAGAGTTGGCCGGAGGGGCTATTACGCTCGGCAACCACTGTTCTCCTGTGGATTGTCCGGCAATCATCTTGGCCGTGAAGGGCAAATATACGACCAAGATTCCTATGTTTACGCCCAATTTCCGTACCAAGAACCAGTATCTGATGCGTTTGGTGGGCGGAGTGCCCATTCCCGAACCCGAGGCCGGACTTTCTGCGATGAAGAAGTTCAATCAAGCCTTTGACACGTTCCATGAGCGCGGATATTGGTTCCATATTTTCCCGGAAGCGGCCCAGTGGCAGTACTACAAACCCCTGCGTCCTTTCCAGAAAGGGGCGTTTACGATGTCGTACAAGTACAATATGCCTCTTGTGCCTTGTGTGGTCACATATCGAAAAAGAAGGGGCTTATACTTGCTTACAGGCAGGAAAGAAGAACCGCTGTTTACGGTGAAGATAGGTGAGCCGATTTTCCCGGACACGTCCAAACCGCGAAAAGAGGAAGTGGACCGTCTGAGAAATTTGGCGTATGAGCGGATGCTGGACCTTGCAGGCATAGTCCATAATACATGGCCTGTAGTGCCGGAAAACGACTAAAAAAGCGAAAAAACGACGTTTTTGACAAAAAAGAGTGCATTTTTTAGTCGAAAAACTTGCATAATTCAAATATTTTTTGTAACTTTGCACCCGCAAACGTGCCCCACTGAATTTTGGGTGCATGCGGCATTAGCACATCGGTAGTGCATGAGCTTCCCAAGCTTAGGAGGTGGGTTCGACTCCCATATGCCGCTCAAAGTTTTTTTATACGCGCGCGCAGACGCGCGCTGCCTGCGTGCAGGCGATATATATAATGTGTGAAAAGTAAAAACAACTAAATATGATTGAAAACGACAGAATCTTAAAAGTGAACATCGATGAGGAGATGCGCTCCTCCTACATCGACTATTCCATGAGCGTTATCGTGTCGCGAGCCTTGCCTGACGTACGAGACGGTTTCAAACCCGTACACAGGCGCGTGCTTTTCGGAATGAACGAACTGGGCGTTACTTCGGACAAACCGACCAAGAAATCGGCTCGTATCGTGGGTGATGTGATGGGTAAGTACCACCCCCACGGTGACAGTTCCATCTACGGCACGCTGGTGCGTATGGCTCAGCCTTGGGCGCTTAGGTACACGCTGGTGGACGGACAGGGTAACTTCGGCTCTGTGGACGGAGACTCGCCTGCAGCAATGCGTTACACCGAAGCTCGTCTCTCCAAACTTGCAGAGTTGATGCTTAGCGACATCGACAAAGATACGGTGGATATGCAGCTCAACTTCGATGACACGTTGCGCGAACCGACTGTGCTGCCTTGCCGTTTCCCGAACCTGTTGGTTAACGGAGCCAGCGGTATTGCCGTAGGTATGGCTACGAACATGCCTACACATAACCTCAGCGAAGTGCTTGATGGTTGCGTGGCCTATATCGATAACCCGGAAATCACTGTAGAGGGATTGATGCAATACATCAAAGCGCCTGATTTCCCGACAGGAGGTACTATCTATGGTATCTCGGGTGTCAAAGAGGCTTTTGAAACCGGCCGCGGACGTATTATCATTCGCTCCAACGCCGATATCGAGACCGATAACAGCGGTCGTGAGCGCATCGTGATAACGGAACTGCCCTATGGCATCGTGAAAAACGAATTGGTGAAGAATATCGCCGATTTGGCAAACGACAAGAAGATAGAGGGCATAGTCGGCATCAGCGACCAATCGAAACGTGACGTACGTATCATCATCGAAATCAAGCGTGACGCCAACGCGCAAGTGGTGCTGAACAAACTGTACAAATACACGGCACTGCAGAGCAGTTTCAGCGTAAACAACATCGCTTTGGTGAAAGGTCGCCCCAAGTTGCTTAACCTGAAAGACCTTATCAGCAACTTTGTTGAGCACCGTATGGACGTGGTGACCCGTCGTACCCGTTTTGACCTCCGCAAAGCCGAGGAGCGCGCACATATCTTGGAAGGCTTGATTATTGCTGTGGACAATATTGACGAGGTTGTACAGATTATTCGCGCCAGCCGTACGCCGGCAGATGCACAGACCAACTTGGAGAACCGTTTCCACTTGGATAATCTCCAGTCGAAAGCTATCGTAGAGATGCGTCTGGCACAGTTGACAGGCTTGCGTATCGACGAACTCAGGAAAGAGTACGCTGACATCGAAGCTCTCATTGAGCACTTGAAAGAGTTGCTTGGCAGCGAGAGCATGCGTTACGACTTAATCAAGCAAGAGCTTATAGAGGTGAAAGAGAAATTCGGAGACGAGCGTCGCACCAAGATTGTGCCGATGGCTACCGAATTCAACCCCGAAGACATGTATGCCGACGATGACATGGTTATTACCATCTCGCATCTGGGCTATATCAAACGTACTCCGCTCACCGAGTTCCGTCAGCAGGGACGCGGCGGCATGGGTGCCAAGGGCTCTGCTACACGCGACGAGGACTTTATCGAATATGTCCACACCGCTACTATGCACGCCACGATGATGTTCTTCACCGAGCGCGGACAAGTTTACTGGCTGAAGGTATATGACATCCCCGAAGGTAATAAACAGAGCAAGGGACGTGCCATCCAGAATATGGTCAACATACAGAAGGGCGACAAGGTACGTGCGTTTATCACGGTCAAGGGCCTCAATGACGAGGAATATATCAACAACCATTATCTGGTATTCCTGACCAAGAACGGCCTGATGAAAAAGACGTTGCTTGAGCAATACAGCCGTCCGCGTACCAATGGTATCATAGCCATCAACCTGCGCGATGACGACGAACTGATCCGCGTTTGCCTGACCGACGGACAGAGCGAGATACTGGTTGCCAGCCGTCACGGCAAGGTGGTTCGCTTCAACGAAACGACTGTTCGCAGCATGGGTCGCGACACCTCCGGTGTACGTGCTATCACCCTTGACGAGCAAGGCGATCGCGCGATTGGCATGATTTGTGTAAGTAAGGATTCAGAGGAGACCGTATTGGTTATTTCGGAGAAGGGATTCGGCAAACGTACCGCACTGGATGACGAGAACGGCGAGCCGATCTACCGCATCACCAACCGTGGTGGTAAGGGCGTTCGTACGATGAACCTCACTGAAAAGACCGGCGAACTGATTGCTATTGATGCTGTGACCGATGAGGACGACCTCATGCTTATCAACAAGAGCGGTGTGGCTATCCGTATGGCTATAGACTCCATCCGCGTAATGGGACGAGCTACGCAGGGCGTCAAACTCATCGAACTGCAGAAACGCAACGACGAGATTGCCTTCGGCTGCATCGTCCCCAAGCAGGAGGAAGAGGTAGCGGAATCGGAAACTGCTGAAGAAAACGAAAACGAGAATAATGAATAATGACAAAACTTTTCTAAACATGAAAAAGGTACTGGTAATAATGACGGCATTGCTGCTTAGTATAACAGCTTGCCAGGCACAGAAGAAGGCCGTAAATGCGGCTAAGAACAAAGCAATGAACACCGAGAGCCCTGATTTCAAGGGAGCTCGTGAGGCCATAGCGCCTGCTCTCACCGACGAGACTACCAAGGACTTGGCTGATACCTGGTATTGGGCCGGTATGATTGGCTACAAGGAGAACGAATGGATGATGGTTCAGACGCAACTCGGAAAAGTTGTGGATGAGAAACAGAAAGGCGAGGCCCTCATGGAGAGCTACAACTACTGGATGAAAGCCATCGAACTGACCTACGTTCCTACTTACGACAAGAAAGGCAATGCCAAGTACGACACCAAGACACGTAAGCAGATTACAGAAAAGCTGCTGGAGTACTACAAGGTGCAGGAGTTCGTTAAGTATGGTATCTACCTCAACGAGCAGAAGGATTTCAAGGGTGCTTTTGACGCCTTTGAGGTGCACCTGGGCATCCCCAAACTGGAGTGTATGCAGGAGGCTAAGTATCAGAAGGAAATGCCGATGAACGATGAATCGTACAAGCAGTACACCTACTATGCAGCCCTCTTTGCAGTACAGAGCGAGCAGCATGAGAAGGCTGTGGAGATTCTGGAAACGATGAAAGATGGCGACTACGAGCCTATCACCGTGAACCAGTTCCTCTATCAGGAGTATGTGACGCTGAAGGACACCGCTAAGTTTGTTCAGGTGCTTCAGGATGCTACGCAGAAGTTCCCGGGCGAGCCTTGGTTCCTGCAGAACCTTATCAACTTCTACATCTTCTCCGGCCAAAAGCAAACCGCTGTAGAGTATCTTGACAAAGCTATCGAGCGTGAGCCCAATGTAGCACAGTATCACCACATCAAGGGTAACCTGCTGGAAGATGCCAAGGAGTATGACGCAGCACTCGCTGAGTTCGACAAGGCTATCGCTTTGGACCCGAAGTTGGCTGACGCCGTTGCCGGTAAGGGACGTGTGTACTACAACCAGGCCGTCAAGATGAACGAAGATGCGGCATATATCAATGATAACAAGGCTTACAAGAAAGCCCTTGCCGATATGAACGAGATGTTCAAAAAATCGATGCCGTTCTTCGAGCAGGCTCACGAAATCGAGCCTACCAACACCGACTACATGCGTACGCTCAAGACCCTCTACTATCGTTTCCACGATGAACCGGGCATGCAGGCCAAGTACGATGCTATCGTAAACGAACTGGGCTACTAATCAACGCATGCAGAAGCTGATTACACATCTGCTATCTGTAATTATCGGAATCGTCTGTCTGAGTTCTTGTGTCACCTCTCGTAAGGTGAACTATTGGCAGGAACCGGACAGGCAGATTCCGGCTTACACGGACACCCTTTCCTTCGAGGACTATCAACTCAGGAAGGGTGACCGTTTGTATATCTATGTTTACTCCATAGACGAGCGAATAACGGAACTTTTTAACTCCGGAAAAACCAATATGCGCTACTATGTACGCAGTGGTGGTAACGCCGGAACAACGGACCTCTATACGTATGTGGTGGACGAACAGGGCAACATCACATTTCCTACGGTTGGCGAAGTCCCAGTGTTGGGCAAAACTACTCGTCAGGTAAAACGCCAATTGGAAGGGTTGTTGGGCGGACAGATCAAATCCATTGCCGGTATGTCCACGTTCTCGGTGGATGTGCAGGTCGTTCAGCGTTTCTTCAGTATTATCGGAGCCAACAGCTCGGGAAGGTTCGCTATCCCCAAAGAAAAAATCACTATCTTCGAAGCGCTCGCTATGGCTGGTGATATTGCGGATTTTGGCGACCGCTCGTGCATCAAACTTGTACGCGAAGCGGGTGACTCTACTGTCATCAAAACCTTCGACGTACGTTCCAAAGACATCATTAACAGCGAGTTCTACTATGTCGAACCTAACGATGTCATCTACATCCGCAAGATAAAAGGCAACTCCTTCGGAATCAATAGTGCCGCCGCAACGGTGTCCGTTGTGGCTACTACGTTTTCTTTCGGAGTACTTATTTACAGCTTCATCGACCGCTATATCGTGAAGCCCTCAATGAAAGCCAAGTCCGGTTCAACTGCGCAATGAAAAAGAGTAGGGTGACATACCATTTCCTGTTGCTGACAATGCTTTCTCTGGCGTTGTCTTCCTGCTATACGCACCATGTGGTCGGGCTTCTGCAAGATGATCCCAAACTCCCGCAATACGAAAAAGCCAAGTACGAGCCTTACCGCATTGCCGTCAACGATGAAGTGGTTTATCGCCTCATTACCATGGATGAAACCATCGCTAAGGCTATGCAGAGCCAAACCAACGGCAACGATGTCAGTTCCTACCGTGTCTATAGCGATGGCACTGTGGACATACCTTTCCTCGAACCCGTTCGCCTCGAAGGACTCACGCTCAAAGAAGCCGAAGACACATTGCGCAACCATCTGCGACAAATCATTCCCGATGCCGAAGTCAAGGTGTCCCTTTACAATAAGACGTTCACAATCATTGGTGACATCAACTCCGGCACGTTCAATGTCTATAAAGACAAACTCACTATTTTTCAGGCACTTGCCATGTCAGGCGATCTCGCTAATTCAGGCGACAGACGCCATGTGCGTATCATTCGCCCGCATGGTAATGACGAACCCGAAGTGCTTGAGTTCGATATCCGAAGCAATACAGTTATCGACAGCAAGTACTACTACGTCTATCCCAATGACGTTATCTACGTCAGCCGTTCACCCGGAAGTTTCTATAAAGTAAGCAGTTACAGCGGATTCGTGGCTATTGTCACGTCCTCTCTGTCGCTGCTCATAGCTGTCCTCAATTATACAACTCTTTTCTGACCTGAAACATGACCGACACTGAAATAAATAAATCTCAACAACAGGCATTGCTGGAGGAAGAAGCCTCCGGTTTCGATGCACGTGAATGGGTCTTCAAGATCCTGCACTACTGGTATCTGTTTGTCATCAGCGTGTCCGTGGCTCTCGCAGCCGCCTACTTGCAGAACCGCAAGTGGATTGCGCAGTATTTCTCGTCTGCAACGGTCATCATCAAGGAAAACGGCAATGTCTATGGCAACAACTCCGCCCTTATGAACGGATTTGGCGTGGACGCCAGTTACAAGAACGTCAACAATCAGGTCATCATGCTCTCCTCATACGACCTTATAGGACGAGTGGTCGACTCGCTTCCTTTCATGCGGGTTGAGTATATGACCAAAGGCCATTTCAAAACCCGTAACCAGTACCGTATGACACCGGTCCTCATCGAACCTTCACGTGTCTCACCTATGGCCTACGGACCTCTCTTTGCCCTCGATATTGCCGATGATGGAGTTTTGACTATTACCTCCGCTACAGAGGAGTTTCAAGAGAACCTGAAGATTAAGTCGGAGTTGGGCAAACCTATTGAAAATGACCTCTTCTCTATTGCTGTTTTCCCCTCTGGTAACTTGCACCCGGGACGAATATACTTCCGCTTCCGCGACCGCGAAGGACTTGTGAACGAGTTCCTTGGGCGCCTTCGTAAGGAGTTCGTCGACGAAGGTAGTACCGTGTTGCGAATATCTCTCGTTTCCGAGACACCGGCACGCGATTGTGAGTTCATTGACAAACTTTGCGAGATTTTCCTCCAGCAAAACCTCGAACGAAAGAATAGCGTCGCCGACAACTCCATCCGTTTTATCAACGAACAACTCGAATTGCTTCGTCAGTCTCTCTTGGTTTCTGAAGGCGCAATGACCGATTTCAGGCAGGAAAACAAGTTTGTGGACGTCTCTTCCTATGCCGGCACACTCATGTCACGTATGGACCAATACGACACCGAGTCGATGAACATTCGTCTTAAAGAAACCTACATCGACTATCTCGAGAAGTACCTTACCTCCAACATGGAAAAGGAATCGGTGGTCATGCCTTCCTCGCTCGGCCTCAATGAAGGGACACTCATGACGCTCGTCTCACAACTCAACGAACTGGTGCTACAGCGAGGTGAACTCTCTGAAAAAAATGTGTATTATCAGAAATATACCAACGACATCAACAACGTCAAAAGCGCTATACGTGAGGTCATTAGCTCGATGAGAGCTTCTATCATGATTGAGAAAAAAGACCTCGCTGAGCGTAGCCGTAACGTGGAACATGCCATTCA
This sequence comes from uncultured Bacteroidales bacterium, assembly GCA_900321775.1. Lineage (GTDB taxonomy): Bacteria > Bacteroidota > Bacteroidia > Bacteroidales > Paludibacteraceae > Colicola. The sequence goes on along the minus strand of ONXE01000083.1, from coordinate 255 downwards.
GCGACTTCCCGAGAAAGAACTCCAAATGGTAGCTATCGAACGTAACTACCGTATCGACGACAACTACTACACCTTCTTCCTCCAAAAACGTGCGGAAGCCGAGATTCAGAAAGCAAGCAACGTGCCTGATAATGAGGTACTTGACCACGCTCGCACTACTGCTATGGTCAACTCCAACGCCAAGTCACGCAAGTACACCAACTATTTCCTCATTGGCTTGCTTGCTCCCTTGATTTTCATCATCCTTTCCGAACT
>ONXE01000076.1 GCA_900321775.1 uncultured Bacteroidales bacterium | reverse complement strand
TGGTTATCAACTGCCCGTAGGTCCCTCTACCGGCTTCAACATGTACTCTCCCACCATCGTGCGCGGGCTCAAGAAGGACGAGATTCACACCATAGCACGTCATTTCGGCGAGGCCGTGGATTTCTGCCGCAAGGCCGGGTTCGACTGCGTGGAGATTCACGCCGGACACGGATACCTCATCTCGCAGTTTATCTCACCTTATACCAACCATCGTCATGATGAATACGGAGGCTCCTTCGAGAACCGCGTTCGCTTCATGCACGAGTGTCTTGACGAGGTGATGAAGCACGCAGGCAATGACATGGCCGTCGTGGTGAAAACCAATATGTTTGATGGCTTCAAACGTGGCATCCAATTGGAAGAAGGCATCCGCGTAGCCAGGGAGATTGAAAAGCATCATCCGCATGCCATCGTCCTGTCCGGAGGCTTTGTCAGCAAAGCACCGATGACCGTCTTGGGAGGTGCTATGCCACTCAAAACACTGGCTTACTACATGGACATGGCCAAGTTCTGGTGGCTCAAGATGGGCATTGCTATCGGAGGCAGACTGCTCATCCCTACCGTGCCTTTCAAGGAACTGTATTTCATGCAGCAGGCCCGCAAGTTCCGCGACGCGCTCTCCACTCCCTGCATCTACGTGGGTGGTATCCAGAGCCGCTACAACTGCGAGACCATTCTCCGCGAGGGGTTTCCGCTTATGCAGATGGCTCACGTCCTCATCAAAGACCCCGACTTTGTCCGTCATATGGCCGAGGACGAGCACTATCACGCCGGCTGCGGACGCTCCAACTACTGCGTAGCACGCATGTACACCCTTGACATGAAGTGTCACCACTGCGTCCTCAAGGACAACCCCGAACAGATTCCCGGCAAACTCAGAAAGGAGATAGCCCGGCAAGAAGCCGACGCAGAGCGCTCGCTGCAAGAACCGTAACATTACCGTAAGATAACCGTAAGATAAAGCAAGGAGCTTATATGAAGGCATTAGTAACAGGAGCAACGTCAGGCATCGGCCTTATGTACGCACGTGAACTCGCGCGACAGGGGCACGATCTGGTGCTTGTGTCCAATCAGGCCGTTGAGTTGCTCCAGGTTGCGGAAGACTTACATTACGAGTTTGGCGCAGCCACATACGTTGTCTATAAGGACCTCACGTCACCTACTGCGGCACAAGAGGTACATGATTTTTGCGTTGAATATCAGCTTGACATTGATATCCTCATCAACAACGCAGGCGTGTTCTACTTCAACTACCTGACACGCGTGCCGATGGAGAAAATCGAGCGTATGCTGTTGCTGCATGTGCTCAACACCACCCGCATGACACGCCTCTTTGGTGCCGACATGCAGGCACGAGGAAAAGGCTATATCCTCAATATGTCCAGCCTGGCGGCATTCGTTCCCATGCCCGGTATTCAGTGTTACGTGGCCACCAAAGCGTATATCGACAACTTCTCGCGCTCAGTATGGTACGAGTTGCATCCATACGGCGTCAATGTCCTGTCCGTCACTCCCGGAGCCGTGGATACGGGCCTGTACGGGTTATCCATGCCGCTTAGAAAACTGGCGCTGCGACTACATGTCTCCATCACTCCGGAGACCCTGGTCAAACGAGCCCTCAAAGCCCTCTTCAAGGGCAAGAAACAAACCATGCCCGGACTCCTCAACCATCTCTATCTGCCCTTCGTCAAACATTGTCCGGACTGGCTTATTCGACTGATCTTCAAACACATAGACAAATATATGAAATAACGCTTATGAGAAAACTGCTATTGATACTATTCGCCCTATTACCCCTCACTCTTCTTGCCGAGGACATGACGGACCGTAGCTGGCGTCCCCACGAGGTACGCATCGGGTACGGTGATCCCATGTTCGAGACGATGGTTTGGCACGACTCGCCTACATACTTTACTCTGGAGAAGACGATGCTGTACAAGTTCACCGGACACATCTTCGCAGAGTACCATCATCGCCCCAACGCGTGGTTCAGTTACGGCGGACAAATTGATTACCAACAGGTTTGGTGGACCAAAGAATGGCTTAATTCGGAGGGCATGTTCGAATATATGCCCTGTAATTTCGTTGACATCTCCGTTATGCCGACTATCCGCTTCACATTCTTCTGGTCCGAATGGGTGAACCTGTACTGCGGAATGGGTGCAGGTCTGTTGATTAACGGAGGCACAGAGAAAGACTACAAGGGACGCCAAGTGGCCTTTGCTCCTGTCGTAGATCTACGCCTGCTGGGTCTTTCTGTCGGCAAGGGTATGTTCTTCGGAACCGTCGATTTGGGTGGTATGTTCAGCCTGCAGAACATCAACGCCATCTACATGCTCGGCTCACGTATTTTCAGTGCCTCTTTTGGTGTACGATTCTAAAAACAACTTGATTATGAAGAAACTAACCATATATCTCCTGGCTCTGGTCACACTGGTTTCCTGCGCGCCGGAACAGCCTGATTTCGTTAACTTCCCCTATTGGTGGAACTTCGTGGACGTTGAGAGTCTTCCCTCCGGTTCGTTCCACCCCACCAGCATCTCGGCCGTCAATTTCAACGGTCCGCTTCCTGCTACTCCTTCTCTGCCCGGGGCGGAAGAAGCACAGCGCGCTGATACTACCGGCCTCAGTTACTACGCTTCGTCCCTCCCTGCGACTTCGGTTGTGCAGTCGATGTTGGGCTTCACTCAAGCCAAGAGGGCCTGGCAGATTGCCGGCGTGTACTCCTCTATTGACCAGAACGGCGACTCTATTACCTTGTCAGGCAAGCTTGTACTGCCGGAAGACTTGCAGGTACGCAACATCGTGGTTGTAAGCCATTACACCATCGGTGCCAACTTCGAAGCCCCAAGCCAGTGTTTCCCCTTCGAGGGTATTCTGGCAGGATATGGCTATGCCGTCGTAATAGCGGATTACATCGGCTTCGGAGCCACATCTTCGCTGCCACATCCCTACATGGCAGGTGAGTTGACCGCCACGAACGTGCTGGACTTCTACTACTCTGTTTTGCCTTACCTGAACGCCATTGAAATGACGCCGATGGACAGTTCTATTTACCTGATGGGGTATAGTCAGGGCGGAGCAACCACGATGATGGTTCAATACCTGATAGAGCGTGACCACCCGGATTTGAAGATAAAGCGCAATTTCGCAGGTGCAGGGCCATACGACCTGGCTGCCACTTACGACAAATGGATGAGTGACGACCTCACCGGCATCCCCTGTGCTGTGCCTATGATTATTCAAGGCATGAACATTGCCGACAACCTTAATCTGGACTACAGCATCTTCTTCAAACAGCGTTTGCTGGATTCCTACGAGGATATCATCAACTCCAAGAAATATACTGTCAAGCAGCAAGGCGAGCTGATAGGTGTGAACCGCTTGTCAGACATCGTCACCGAGGAGTGTCGCGACAAACGTACAGAGTCCAGTTTCAAACTCTATCGCGCCCTCATGCGTAACTCTGTAGCGTACCTGTGGTGGCCACAAGCGCCGGTGTATATGTTCCACTCGCAGGACGATGACACCGTGCCTTTCAAGAACTCGCAGATAGCCCGCGAGGAGTGGGACCTCAGTAACATCGAGTACAACTTCGGCCACTATGGCAATCACATGAAGGGCTATCTGACGTTCCTTACCATTGTAACCAACTTCCTTAAGCAACCCGCATGAAAGCACTGAAACATATATGTCTCATGGGTCTCTTGAGTCTCATGGGAGTTATCTTCACCGCATGCAAGAACTACGGCGAAGCAGCATACATTACCGAGCCCACAGACATCGCTCTGACTGTACTGAGCGACCATATCACTGCCGGCTCCGCACAAGTGTTAATTGAGCCCATGGACGACCGCGCCTATTATTTTACGCGCGCTGTACCCGCCAACGAATACATACCGGGCACAATGGACCGTGACTTCATGATGCTGGTCATGGACAGCGTGTACATCCACTACCTGTTGTGGCGTTATGACCTGCTCCGAGCAGGCGAGACGTACATTGCGCCCTTTAGTTCGCACAGCCTCAAATATGGCGTACAGACAATACATGTGGACACGCTAGCACCGGACACCGAGTATATGATTTACGCTTTCTGCGTCAATCCTGTCACGCAACAACCAATGGGCGACCTGTTCTTCAACTACTTCAAGACCGACTCGCACGCACAAACCGACCTGTCCTTCCAGTTCGTGCTTGAGGGCAATGCGGTCTATATCATGCCCTCCAACGACGAGACACAGTACGTAGCTTCCTACGAGGAAACTTCGGTTATCAAAAAAGAGTACAACAACGATGCAGTGGAGTTTTTGCGCCACACATTGGACGAAGCCAAGTCCATGGGGATAACGCAGTTCTTCGTCCACCGCAACGCGTATCTGTGAGACCTCTACCTGATGAAGCCCAACACGCATTACACCGTGGCCTGCGCAGCCTACGACGGCAAGTTGGCAGCGGAATGTGCCACGTGTGAAGTCTATTGCGACCCGGACGGCAAATACCACCTCGTTGGACAAGAATAGTTTACCACGGCTCTGCCGAAATCAGAAAACAACAACTGAGCATGACTCCTTCCATATACACACGTCTCATTTGGCTCGTAGATACCATCTACGCTGCAGGTCGAATAAGCAAGCTCGAGATTGACCGACAGTGGCAAACCAGTGCACTCAACACCGACCATGAAGAGGAATACGAACTTCGTACTTTCCACCGTCATAAAGAGGCCATCCACGACCTCTTTGGCATTGATATCCATTGCGACCGCAGCCATGGCCACCTCTACTATCTGGCCGATAACGGCACGTTGCGTCATCCTGTCTTTCGCAGCCGCCTGCTGTCCACGCTTGCTACAGCCGGTGTGATTGATGCAGACAAGAACCTCCGCCAACGCGTGCTCTTCGAGTCCGTGCCTGACGGTTACCGTTTCTTCACCCCTATCCTCGAAGCCATGCGCCGTGAGATAGTGCTGAATGTGACCTATAGGCTGACTACCGGTGAAGAGGCAAATTTCCTCCTCATGCCTTACTGCCTGAAGGAATGTGAGCGGAGTTGGTATGTGGTAGGCCGTTCCTCCAAACAGGATGAGTTGACCGTATATGCCCTGAGCCGCATCATCCGGCTCTCCTTCTCGCACAAGCATTTCAAGTTTCCGCGAGCATGGAAAGGTGAGCGTCATTTCGAGGGTTTCTTTGGTGTGGACCGCTCCGCCGATCCGCAAACCATTACCGTTCGCGCCACAGGCAAAGCCGTGCAGGAGTTGCTCAATCGTCCTCTGCATCCCTCGCAACACATGATGGAAAAAACAGAGGACCAAGCCGTTTTCACCTACTGGCTGGCTCCCACGCATGATTTCTGCGCCAAGCTGCAAAGCTTCGGCTCGGCGCTGGAGGTACTCTCTCCGGGTGAGTTGCGTCAGCGTTTTGTGGATGACACCCAACGGCAGGCGCGCAACTACGGCATGAACCTCCACTATATCGGCGAACAACTATCACTCTTCTGATAATGAGAACAATTAAACATATAGGGCTAATTGGTCTGATCGGGCTCATAGGACTGGTTTTCAGCAGCTGCAACCCGGAGGAGTACGCCTTTCGCAAGAAACTGGCTTTGGCCGCGCCTATTCTCAACACGCAGTGCCCGATAGATGTCCCCTACGGCTCGCTCCAGCGAATCTACGTAGAGCACGACACTTTGTGTACGCTCATCAAAGCTGCGCAAGGACTGAATGTAGGTGCTCTTGCAGACCATACGGACCTGCTCACACGCGTCATCCTCATCACCCTCGCCGAGGATACTACTCAACGGCAGTTGGATTCGATGTTGTGCGAAATGAGCAGGTATCACACATGGTTGCGCCTTCGCGTGGACGAAACACCCGCCGCCACCAAAAAAGGTAGCCTGAAATCCATTTGGCTCTACGCCTCTCCTGCTCTGCTGGACACAGTCTTCAACGGGCGCTATACCGAACGCGAGAGAGCACGGTTCAAAGTCCAACTGCAGGTAGCTTTGGCCAAACTGCATATGCCCTATAAGGTCAATGACCAGATGACCATGACCGCCATCGACTACACCCCGGGAGAGGTTCGTATGGACTACACCATTGTCGAGGACGATCAGATTAACCTCGGGAAAAAGGACTTTCGCACTACCGCCGAACTGTTTGTCCGCCAGCGGATATGGAAGGACCTCATCAAAGCCAAGAAAGCCTCCACGCAAGAGGTGGTCAAGCAGTACTATCTGGCCGGATGTCGTGTGCGCTACACCTGCACCGGAGCCACTTCTGGTGGGCATGTGCAGGTCATCTTCACGCAAGGCGACCTACGAATGATACTCTCGCATTACGGAATGCACCTCTAAGAAGATACGCAGGCTGTTCGAAGAAAGTAGCAAGACCGTTCGTAAAACTTGTACAGACTTTCGCTTAAATACATTTTTTTGCTTTTTTTCTTGCGTATATCAGAAAAAAGCAGTAACTTTGCACCAAATTAAAAAAACTGAGTATACAATGAAAGAACTTCGTACACTTATTATCGAGGGCGAACGACGCCCGACTGAAGGCGAGATCCTGGAAGCTCAGACCTTTGCCCGCACCAAGAAATGTATAGTAGAACTTCGTTGGTTTATCCCCCACTCCGGTTGGAAAGCCCGTATCATCAGCGAGGAGACAAACATCGAAGAACTGATTATGGCTATCAACACAGCCATTTATAGCCTGTAAGGAGGCACCTCAATGAAAAGGTACAAACAGATTGTTGGCGGCCGCATCCTGACCCCCCAGGGTTGGTTGAACGGCGGCAGTGTTATTGTGGAAGGCACTAAGATTCTTGGCGTCGAGAATACTCAGTTGAGCATCCAGGACGCCGAGCGCATTGATGTGGACGGCGCGGACATAGTGCCCGGTGGCATCGATTTGCATGTACATGGCGGCGGTGGTTCGGATTTCATGGAGGGGACCCGCGAGGCCTTCGACATAGCCGTTAACGCTCACCTGCAGTATGGCACCACTTCGATTTTCCCCACCCTGAGTTCCTCCACACCGGAGATGATTTACGCGGCCATCGAGACGTGCCGCGAGGTAATGCAAGACCCCACTTCTCCTGTTCAGGGACTGCACCTGGAGGGTCCGTACTTCAATCCCGCTCAGGCCGGTGCACAGATTCCGGAGTGGATCAAGAACCCGCAGCCCGAGGAGTACTACTCCATTCTGGAACAAGGCAGAGGCGTGCTCAAACGTTGGGACGAAGCGCCCGAGTTGGAGGGTTCGAAGGGTTTTGTGGTGGCCTGCGCTTCACACGGCGTGCTACCTTCCATCGCCCACACCCGTGCGCTGTATGAGAACGTACACGAGGCCAACATGGTCGGTATGACCCACGCAACTCATTTCTTCAACGCCATGCCCGTGGTGTACAAGAAACGCGAGTACAAAGTGCCGGGCACGGTAGAGTCGATTTTCGCAGAAAAAAACATGACTATAGAGATGATAGCCGACGGCATCCACGTACCGCCTATTATGCTCAAGATGGCATGGCAGATCAAAGGCACGGAGAAAACCTGCTTCATCACCGACTCGTTGGCTGTAGCAGCCTCGGAATCCGGCGTGGCCTTCGACCCGCGTGTTATCGTGGAGGACGGCGTATGCAAACTGGCCGACCGTTCGGCTTTGGCAGGATCTGTAGCCACTATGGACCGTCTGGTTCGTACAGCTGTTCAGCAGGCCGAGATACCTATGGAAGATGCCTGCCGTATGATCAGTGAGACGCCCGCCAAGATTATGGGCATCTACGACCGCAAAGGCTCGCTCGAGAAAGGTAAAGACGCCGACATCATCTGCTTCGATCAGAACCAGCAACTGACATTCGTCATGCAGTGCGGAAGAGTGGTGAAGGGATAAAGGGCAAGAGTCGAGAGTCAAAAGTCGAGAGTCAAAAGTCCAAGGCGATGGTCTTTCGAGCACTGAGTTCTATCTTCTTCCCCCGCCGGTGTGCCGGTTGCGGGGAAGTTTTGTTTGACGAGGAGACCTTTGTGTGCAGGAAATGCGTGGCAGGTTTGCAGCCCACCGAAGAGGGTTGGTACCGCGGGAACAAACTGGAGCAGCTCTTCCGGGGATTTAATCCGTACAAGAAAGAGACCGGCACGTCCAACAAATTTGTTCGCGGAGCAGCCTTTCTGTTCTATGGCAAGACTTCTGCCGTGCCCGAGATTATCCATACTATGAAGTTCCTCGGCGACCCGGAGTTGGCGCGCTGGCTTGGTCACCGTGCAGCAGAGTATCTGTCCTCGCACAACAGCGGATTTTTCTCCGACATCGACCTGCTGATGCCCGTAGCCTTACATCCGCTCAGGCAACAGGAACGCGGCTTTAATCAAAGCGAATGGCTCTGTCGCGGCATTGCCGAAGTAACCGGACTGCCTATCGACACGACACACCTGGTCCGCACAACACTTGCCGAGCGGGCTACTCTGGGACAGATTTTTGCATTAATCCGACCCGAAGACCTGCGCGGCAAGCATATACTGGTAGTAGATGACGTTTGCACTACCGGCTCAACCATCTCGCGTGTACTGGATGTGTTGCACCCTGTTCACGGATGTCGTTATTCCGTCTTTGCGCTGACCTACGCCATACATTGAAGATGGATGAGGTATGATGTATGATGTATGATGTAAGATGTATGAGGTATGAGGTATGAGGTATGAGGTAAGTGGTCATAACCATTAACCCGGAGGTGTCCCCGCTTAACGGGGTCCTCGGCGCTGGGGAAGGAGGAGTCTTTGACGGCCTCGATGTAGTGAGTGACGGCAGTATTGACCTCGTCAGCCAGTTTGGCAAAATGGCGAAGGAACTTGGGCTTGAAGCCGGTGTTGAGGCCCAGCATGTCATGCAAGACGAGCACTTGTCCGTCGGTGGCATTGCCGGCTCCGATGCCGATGGTAGGCGCAGAAACAGCCTTTGTCACTTTGGCAGCCAGCGCAGCAGGAATCTTCTCCAGCACGATGCAGAAACAGCCCGCCTCGTCCAGCAGTTTGGCGTCCTTGAGAAGTTTGTCGGCCTCGGCATCTTGCTTGGCTCGCAAGCCGTATCCTCCGAACTGATTCACCGACTGAGGCGTCAGGCCCAGGTGTCCGCAGACAGGGATTCCCGCCTGGATCATATGACGGATAGCCGGCAGCACTTCCTCGCCGCCCTCCAGTTTGACAGCATCTGCCCCACTCTCTTTCAGAATCCTCACGGCATTGCGCACCGCCTCTTCCTCGCTGATCTGATAACTGCCAAAGGGCATATCCACAACGACCAGCGCGTGCTGGGCTGCGCGTACAACTCCCTTGGCCAGGAAAATCATCTCGTCCACGGTGATAGGCAGCGTATATTGGTTGCCGCACACCACGTTGCTCGCGCTGTCGCCAACCAGAAGTATATCCACTCCTGCCTCGTCCAGCAGTTTGGCGAGGGTGAAATCATAGGACGTAAGCATGGCTATTTTCTCGCCCGCTTGTTTCATCTGACGCACCTTGGTGGTGGTCATTCTTGTTGTTTGTGTATGTACTGACATTGTTTTTGTATTTAGCGTATATTGTCGCCGGTGACTCACCGGTTCTTATCGTTTTATACCTCTTTTATTGAGTTCGCGCTGGTACTCCCGCGCATTACGCATATGCTGTGCGTAGGAGCCCGTAAAACGGTGTGTGCCGTCCAGCGCAGGCGAGGCGCACATGTACAAGTAGTCCGAGGGGGTATAGTTGAGCGTAAAATCCACGGTCTTGCCCGTCGGGATGCGTATCGGCCCTGGCGGCAGTCCCTTGTAGCGATACGTGTTGTATGGAGAGTCTGTTTTGAGGTGCGTGTTCAGGATGCGTCGGAGTGTAAAATCCCCCACAGCGAACTTGACCGTCGGGTCGGCCTGTAGGAGCATGCCACGACGCAAGCGGTTCAGATACAGTCCTGCCACCAGCGGCTTGTCCACATCCTTGGCCGTCTCTTCCTCCACTATCGATGCGAGGGTCACCACCTGTTGGGGGGTCAGGCCCATCTGTTTGCACTTGGCCAGTCTTTTCTCGGTCCAAAAGGTTTTGTATTCGCGGTGCATGCGTGCGAAGAGGTCGTCTGCGCTCATGTTCCACCACACCTCGTAGGTGTCGGGGATGAACAGACATAAAGCCTCGGGCACGGACAAACCGAAGGTGCTCATGTACGCGGAGTCCTGCAGGCGCGAGGCAATGGCAGCGGAGTCTATCATCAGTTGATCGGCCAGATGCCGCGACAGCTGGGCCTGCGTGCGCACTCCGCGTACACGCAGCTTCACAGGTACCTGGCGGCCACTACGGAACATGCGAACCAGTTCTCTGTCACTCATCACAGGCGACAGTTCGTAGCAACCCGTCTTGATGAAAGGATGCTCGGGCGTGGTCAGGTGCATGTACTTGGCATGCAGGGCAAACAGAGGCTGCAAGAGGAAATCGTAGTGCTCACCAATCTGCGCGAGCAGCGCCGCTTCTGTCGTCTCGGGATAGACATATATCAGGTGCTTGTCCCCGTCCCTGGAACGGAGGTTCTCGCCGGAGATGTACCCTAGAGTTAGTCCTGCGGCCACAACCAGCAGCATTACTACCGTCACGGCCCACCCGAATATACGTTTTTTACGTTTCACGCTGCAAAGTTACTGCTTTTTTTTGACATACGCAAGCCTTTTGTAAAAAAAAACACTTTTTTATTTGCGTAATTGAAAAAAAAGTAGTAACTTTGCAGCCGCAATTGTGTGCGAACACATTTGGAGAGACTTTTTTATGAGCTAATAAAGACATAACTACAATGATAAAAATTACTTTTCCGGACGGAAGTGTCCGTGAGTTTGAAGCCGGTGTAACCGGTATGGAGATAGCCAAATCTATTTCGGAGCGTCTGGCTCAGGAAGTGCTGGCTATTGGCGTGGACGGTGAGACGCAGGACCTGAGTCTGCCTATCGAGCACGACGCGAAGATACAGTTGTACAAATGGGAGGATGAGGAAGGCAAGCACGCCTTCTGGCACACAAGTTCCCACCTGATGGCCGAGGCGCTGCAGGCCTTGTATCCGGGCATCCAGTTCGGTATAGGTCCGGCTATCGAGAACGGGTTCTACTACGA
>ONXE01000126.1 GCA_900321775.1 uncultured Bacteroidales bacterium | reverse complement strand
TACAGCGTATATGCAATGCGTCAGTGTGCTAGGCGCGTACGCACGCGGGGAGCAGATGTTGGGGATGCTTTATTAAATTCTTTTTTTCGCAATGACTCTGAACGACATACTTAGTGGTAAAAAAGCAGCACGTGTCTTTTATGCCGAGTTGCGCGGGACAACTATCGCAGAGGCCGCCAAAGAGCCGCTGAAGTTGCGCGATGTCGCCACAATAGGAGGTCGAACCGTGTTGCCGACAAGCGAGCCGGTGAGTTACGCAACCGCTTTGTGTTTCGTCTGCTTGCAGACCCTAATGGGGAGGTTTGCCCGCAAATACAAGCCTGACGACTCCGCTCTCGCATATATGGCAAAGCAGATGACCTCGCGGTACTTGGATTGGAGCGTGCTTGACTTGCCGACTTTCGTGGATATGTGCTTATGCTCGCGTATTCCATCTATGCGTCTGGGCGAAACCGAATACGAACTCGTAGCGCTTGATATTCCGAGCATAATGAGCAAGGTCGAGTCCTACGACAAAATGCGCCCGAACGCTCTTGCACTCCAAGGCAACAGCCCCGCCAAAGCACCTGCCTTGCGGACGATTCAGCCTGAACACTACGGCATGTTGATGGACGGCACGCCCTACGATTTCCGCGTCCCCTACGAGGATTTCGTGCAAGGCTATTCCACTCCCAGCGGAGACCCGAAAATCAACGCAGAGCGCTATTGGCGAGCATGTCCGCACAATGGCGAAAAGGACTTTGAGCGCTTTTATTCCATGTTCAAAGCCTTGTATTTTGACCAAGATATTATTCAACCTGTTAACAAAGTTTTAGGACTACAATGAAAACCAAGATTCCTTTTTCTCCGCAATTGGCCATGCGTGCATGGCAAAAACCCGACGAGCACGGTGTCTCCTACGAGCTCTACACCGAGTGTGGTTTTCCCGTCACGCCTATTGATAACACCACTATCGGCCGCTATCCGTTCCGAGGACGCACGCGCTCGAAGTGGTACCCCGTTGAACAAGTAACTATGCATTGGACTGCCGACGGCTATTACTTCGGTTGGACAGCTCCGATGGATTTGGATTTAGAACTCTTTAAGATTACCAACAATGATTAAGCAAATTCCTTTTGATCCCGCTCTCGCAGCGAAAGCGTGGATTGTGCCCACCGATGGCGGCAAATTCTATCTTCTCTACACGCGCAACGGCAGTCCCGTTCTGCCGCTCAAGTACGCCAGACGCGGCAAACTGGTTTTCCCATTTGTCGGGAAAGGGTGGTTTTATCAGAGCACTCTCGAACGAAGAGAGTTCACTACATATTCCTGGTCAAAGGCAGGTAAGTGGTTGAACCGCCAAACGCACGAATACGACCTCGTCCTCTACGAGGGCGAAATCGAACAACCTGTTTCAGAATAACTCTTTGCGCTATGACTATCAAACAAATTCCTTTCGATGTTTCCCTCGCTATCAAGGCGTGGAAATATCCCCACATTGACAGTCCTATGTACTGGCTTTTCACAAAGAAAGGCGAAGTTGTTATACTGGACACCTATTTGATTGACGATACAGAAGGCCTTCCTTTTATCGGAACTATCTACCTACTCGAAAAAGCGAAGCCACTCACAAGTGAGATATGGACTGATGAGGGCAAGTACCAACTTGATGGAGATTCCGAATATGATTTGGTTCTTCTCGAAGTCCAACTCTGATTTCCAAAAAAGTTACAAACTCGCGAAAGTCTCCGTAACTTTATGAGACCACCTTGCATACCTCTTGCATATCTCTTGCATTCCTCGTGGGTCATTTTTACCACGCTTCGCTCTGCCTCCGGCGGTATCTATTTATCTACTTTTAGGCTGCCTGCGGCAAATGATTTAACGTTTTAACAAATTACTATTATGCCAAAACACCGAGCAACGATTTATGCGGACGGATACAACCACCTCTCGCACAAGCGCGAAATCAAGGTCACGTTCTTTGTGAACGAGTCTGAAAAAGCCGCATTTGACGATATGACGGCAGCGCTTGGAGTTAAGAACCAGTCCGAGTTTATCCGTAACCAAATCTTTGGCGCGTACAAGTCGATGACGCCCGAGCAGCTACGCAAGATGGCCGAGGTCGCCGCTTTCCGCACCGAAGAACATAAGATTTCTGAACAATTCAAATAACCATTTAATAGTTTATCATTATGACAAAGAAAAAGACCAACGCAACTGACGTTGAACAATTGCACACCCTCTCCAATGCAGATTGGAAGTTCCTAAACAAAATGCTCGGAAAGTATTCCGAAAGCATCGTTAACACCGTCAACGATTTTACCAGCGAGACTTTCACTAGTCTCTGGGGGCGTTCTATCCTCATCGAGCACCTGCTCTGCACTCTGTATGAGTTACAAGGTATAAACCCGATTGAGAAGTGTGAGATGATGCGTCTGCATTACGTCTATCATCACAACTCATTCAAAAGTGACGTCCCCGGTATGGAAATCAAGGCCGGCAAATTGTTTGACAAAGATGGCAAGGAAATCCCGATGGACGATGTCTATACGGCCAAAAAGAAAGGCATCGAGTTCTACAAGGTAGTCAACGCTTATTATTACAAAGATGAAGCCAACGAAGAACCCGCCAAGTCCGATGACGAAGAACATCGTTCATCGGAAGCCGTGGAAAAGCAAGCGCAAGAGTGACCATTCTGCCACGCAAAAGAAAACCAAGTGTCGTATCGTTCTAATCGAAGATGACTATGAGTAAGGATAGCGAATTGTTTTGCAGCCAATGCAAGTTTAGTCAGTATGTTACGCATTCCGGCAAAAAGACTCTATGGTGCAGCGTACACCGCAAGTTCTTCCCGACTGATGTCGCAAACGCGGACACCTGTTCTTCGTTCTCGTACGAGTATTGGCGGAACAACCTCACGACACGCCGAGACTACATACACAAGATGAAGAAATGCGGCATTCCGCTCTTTCTTGAGAAGTTGGGAAAACTCGCAGACGTTAAACTCCACTAACCCGCATTTGTTGGAAAAAGTGCATTTCGTCGGAAAAAGTACACTTTTATTTGCACATTCCAAAAAAATGTTATAACTTTGCAGCGCTTTTCGGGAGATAGTGTGGTCGCCACATACCCGAGAGGCGCACTTTTTTAACCACTAAACCACTACAACTATGGGAAAGTATCAGAAAGTCGTTTTTGAGTACCCGGTTAAGGAAATCCACGGAAAACCGTGTTCTCACACCAATGTGTATTTCGGCATCAACGGTTTCACCAAGCAGTCGTACATCTCGAAGTTGTGCTATCCGAGCACGACTGTGACCGACGGCATGCTGGCTCAGCGCAACCTGTTCAGGGATGCCTCTGCGTATGCCAAGACCCAGATGACCGACGCCACCAAACGTGCCGCTGCCGAGGTTCGCTTCAACGCCCAGGAGAAGTACCACATGCTGCGTACCTTCTTGATGGCCGAGTTCATGTCGGGCAACCAGGTCGGTAACTAAGCCGAGGCGCTTTGAGGTTAAGGGTCAAAGGCTACCTGCCCGAGACCCGAGACCTCTCAACCACTAACCACTAACCACTAACTATTAACCACTAACCACCAAAGTCATGGAGAATGAACGTAAGTTTTTTGAAGGAGCTGTTTCGGTACTTATTGGGATTTTTCTTCTCGTACTTATCGGATTTGCTCTCTCATCGTGCAACGTCACGCGAACGGTCACCACGACCGCACAAACGATCCAAAGAGGCGACACCACCACGGTTATCATGACTAAAACCATTGAGTCGTATGACGGTAAGGTGGATGCGTCAAAGCTCCTACAGGCTGGACAGGCCGCTGGGCTATAGCCTGACTCCAAGCGAGGCCGGCGCTTTCATATCCGGCCACTTGAGCGAGATAGAGAAGTAGTTAACTCGGCGGGCTCATAACCCGCAGGCGTAGGTGCAAGTCCTACCCTCGCCACAAGAGAATTCATAGTGTTCCATAATTCTTTTTAGGTTTAATCGATTTAGGTAGGGGTTTTATATGTTTTCCCTTATCAACAAAGCGCCCACTCGCGAGAGCAGGCGCTTTTGCGGCAACAAATCATCAGTTTTACACAATCCTGCAATACCTAAAAATGGGGATTTTTGGGGGAAACTCTTGCATATTTGAAAAAAAAGCAGTACCTTTGTGCCCGATTTTGATTACAAAACTATGTATAAAGCGAGTGATAAGATATGCGATCTGATGGCTCACGAAGAGGATGCTATCCAGATAATCAGCCGTTTTGGCCTGGAGATGGGGGTGGGAGAACAGACTATCGCCGAAGTGTGTGATGCGCACCATGTGCACACACCCACTTTCCTGTCGATCGTCAACTACAAGGTGTTCCATCAGCGCGCCCTTTCCGCCGACATCGACGTGCCCACGCTGCAGCGCTACTTGCACAACGCTCATACCTATTTCCTGGACTTCCGTCTGCCTCGCCTGCGCCGTTCGCTCATCGAGGCCATCATTCCTGCCGACCCGATGACGAAGATTCCCGGGCTGATTCTGCGCTGCTACGACGAGTTTGTGGACGAGATTCGCACGCATATCGAGCACGAGAACCAGGGCCTGTTCGACGAACACGTACACGACGACCAGCGTATCACGGACAAACTGACCGAGATAAAGAACCTGATTATCAAGTACTATCCAACCAAACCCACCTCCTCGGAGGGAACGGTGACCTACACTCTGATCAGCGTGATGAGCGACCTATGGCATACCGAGCACGATTTTGCGGACCACTGCGCCATCGAGGACGATATCCTCCGCCCGGTGATGCTTCGTCAGAAAGAGCACTCGCGTAAAGTGCCTGCTGCCGTAGCAAAGGAAACCGAGGAGCTGAGTGACCGCGAACGCGATGTGCTCGTGCAGTTGGTTCGCGGCCTGAGCAACAAAGAGATAGCCGACGTGCTGTGCATCTCCACTCATACCGTCGTCACCCACCGCAAGCATATCACCCGCAAACTGAATATCCACTCCACCGCAGGCCTCACCATCTACGCCATTGTCAACCATCTGGTGGACATCAACAGCCTCGAATAACCCCTGCCCGCCCCATGACGCATATCCTGTTACCTGACACTGTTTCTGCCGACCGTCGGCTTGTTTTCTATCTGGCGATGGAGGAATTTGTGGCCGAGCACCTGGGCGAACTGATTCCCGCCGACGAGGAGGGCGCTTTCTTCCTGTGGCAAAGCCGTCCCACGGTGATCATCGGCAAGCACCAGGACGTAGAAGCCGAGGTCAACCTCCCCTGGTGCCGGGAGCATGGGGTGGATGTGTGCCGCAGAAAATCCGGCGGCGGCTGCGTCTATTCGGACAGCGGCAACCAGATGATCTCGTGTATCCTGCGTGACACCAACGCGCAGCGGGCTTTCGGTTACTATCTGGAGCGACTGGTGGACAATCTGTCAGCGTTGGGTTTGCCCGCCGTCACGTCCACGAACAACGACGTGATGATAGGCGACAGAAAAGTCAGCGGCAATGCCTCTTTTGCCCGCCCAACCGCCACTATCGTCCACGGCACGCTGTTGTGGAAAAGCAACATGGATGACCTGTCGGCGGCTATCACGCCCTCCGAGGCCAAGTTGGCCAAACATGCGGTGCAGTCCGTTCGTCAGCGGGTCACCAATCTTTGGGATATGGGCATCACCAATCTTTGGGATATGGGCATCCGCGATTTGTCGGCTCTGCAGCAGCATCTCATCAGCCGTTTCTCGCAGCCCTCGGGTCGCACCGTCACCCTCACAGAGGCCGATGTTCGCGTCATTGAGCAGATAGAGACAACCTACGTCCTCTGACGCTTTTTCGCGCTTACGCCCCCTAAAATCACCTAAAATGACCCTCAAAATGCATTTTTTTGCGTTTTTATTTGGTCAATTCAAAAAAAAGCAGTAATTTTGCAGCCCGATTTGGACGATGTCCCTACTTGTCGGATAAGGAAAGATGGTAGAGTGGTCGATTACACCGGTCTTGAAAACCGGCGAGCTGCGAGGCTCCGGGGGTTCGAATCCCTCTCTTTCCGCAAGAAAGACTTACACGAAAAAAAGAAGAACGAACGCTTGTGATTCGGTTCTTCTTTTTTTTGCGTAAGGACACCTTGCGCAGGACGCTCCTGGCAAGGTGTAGGGATGACGAGGAGCCAGCGACGATGAATCCCTCTCTTTTAGCTGAGAAGACAGAGCCTTCTCAGCTCCTCCGGTGGGTTCTCCTGTCTGTGCTCGCGTCTTACGCTTCCCGCTGCCGCTTCGCTTCGGAGTGCCATCCGAGGCACTCCTCCATCTCTCTTTCCGCAAGAAAGACTTGCGCAGGACGCTCCTGGCAAGGTGTAGGGATGACGAGGAGTCAGCGACGATGAATCCCGCTCTTTCTTCTCAGTTCCTCTCAGGAAGACTGATGTCTAATTGTCCGCGCATGTATTCGCCGGGCGTGATGCCGGTTTTGTTCTTGAACATGCGCGTGAAATGATGCGGATAAT